>WFMP01000233.1 GCA_015489035.1 Candidatus Altimarinota bacterium | reverse complement strand
GTTTCGATGAGGATAGCTCACGAATACGTACTAAACAAGCCCCACTAATCTCAACCATGTTAAGAAGCTTAGCCATTAATATTATGAATATCAATAAAATATCCAATATCAAAAAGGCGAGAAAAGAGTTCGCTTGGAGCTCCTACAAACTTTTTAATTTAAAAAGTGGGCTTAAGTGAATATTAAACTTGAATTACCGTGATAAAAAAGCAGGTGAGTTATCTTTTGAGAAGGAACTCAACCGCTATGTATTTAATTATACTCAAAAGAGTGCGCCCATCTCTCTTATTATGCCCTATCGGGTATCTTCTTACAATTGGAAAAATACACTTCATCCTATTTTTGATATGAATATGCCAGAAGGGTACCTCTTTGAGATACTAAAGCAGTTTATATCAAAAGAGCATGGTTATATTGATGACTTCTTGATTTTTTCTTTCCTCTGCTCCAATATACAAAGTAGACTTAACTATGAAAGTTGGTGCACTAAAAGTGATGTAGTGAGTTTTAATCTTTCAGATATTTTACACAATGATACAAAAGACACTTTTACTAAACTGGTACATACCTACCTTAGTAAAAATGCAATCAGCGGTGTTCAACCCAAGTCTCTGGCTTTGTTAAAAGATAAAGAATACATTATAAAAACGTGGGGAGAAGAGTATGAGCAGTTAGCATTGAATGAATACTTTTGTCTTAAAGCAATAGAAAAAGCAGGTGTAAAAATTGCAAATATTCAACTCTCTCAAAATAATCGTTTCTTAGTAGTTGAACGATTTAATTATGATAAAAATAGAGATGAGTTTTTAGGTTTTGAGGAGATTCTAGCCCTGCTTGGAAAAAATAAAGAAGAAAAATATAGTGGTTCTTATGAAAATGTTGCAAAAATTATTTATAGAATAACAACAAATAAACAGGAGTCTATGAAGAGCTTTTATGCGGTTATGGTAATGAACTATTTGTTAAAAAATGGTGATGCGCATCTTAAGAATTTTGGTATTTTATATACCAATGATTTCAAAAATATCTACTTTTCTCCGGCTTATGATGTTGTAACTACTATGGTGTATTACTATAAAGATAGACCAGCCCTTACAATGTTTGGTAAAAAGTTGTGGTTTGGAAAAAAAGAGTTACTTAAGTTTGGAATACAGGAGTGTTATCTCTCTAAAAAAGAGGCTGATGTAATTTATACTAACTGTATATGCAGTTTGAAAAGCACCATTGAAGAGATGGAAATTTACCTGAAAAAAAACAGTGATTTTAAAAATATCGGTTTAAAAATGTTAGATATTTTTCGACTTTCATTTGATGAAAAAACGTATAAGGAGTTACCCGATGAACTTGTCCGAACTTGGAACTAAAATAAAGACTTTACGAAAAGAACAAAAAATGACTCAAGAAGCCTTGGCATCTTTGGCAGGAATCAGCCGTGTGACACTTGGAAAGATAGAAAAAGGTCACTTTGGTGGTGTCTCTGTAAAAACAACGGATGTAATTGTAAATGCTTTAGGCTATGAAATAGAGTTAAACATGAAGAATGGATTTGGATTGCCTGTGTTGGCTGGGTAAAATCTCGATTTTTTCTTTAATGTATAAAAAAGCTTTTACACAACTTCATCTTTTTTTAGAGGTGCCTATTAGTAAATGTTTACCTTGATGGATACACTTAAGTAGATATTGAAAAATCTTCACAGGGGTGTAATTGTAAAGGGTGTTTGAAAGAGATATTTTTGAAGAGATGTTGAAGATACCATAAATAATGGAGAAATAATTGAAGAGTATTTTGACGATAAGCCATATCCTTCATTTTTAGCTTTAAAATTTTATGACAAACCTCTTCATGTTGTTTTTACAAAAAATCAAGAAAATAATAAAGGCTATGTCCACGTTAAAAATTGAATAGTTTAATATGCTGTCCCTGGAATTTTAAGTAGAAATTGAATAGTTTAGTAAACTGTCCCCGGAATTTATATACATGTTAACACAGTAGATGTTGTCGTCAGATATTTAGTGATATCACCTGCATCGTATCTAGTAACATCTCTTTGCGATAAAATTCTGTACATACTATATGCGGGTGCGTCTTTAGCTATAGTAATACTAAGTGTAAAATCTCCATTATCAAAAGATTCAACAGAATAACTTTTAACATTGCTATCGCTGGTTCCACATCCACTAAGTAATAGAATGAGTATGCTCATTAAAAATATTTTTGTATACATAAGGCTCTTTTATCTATTTTATTTTTGTATCAAATAAAAGTATATCAAATTTAAAATTAATTTATATAGAAAAATGTTTTTACAAGTAAACATCTGAAACATACGGTAATTAATCAGCCTATAAATAAATAGTATAATAC
>WFMP01000232.1 GCA_015489035.1 Candidatus Altimarinota bacterium | reverse complement strand
GTGATATAGCTTTGTTAAAAAAATATATACCAGAAGATTTATTATCTTATGCGAGTAATTTTGATTTACCAGAAGAATTTTTAGAGACAGATTCTGATTTAATAACATTAGTTTTAAAATCTAAAGCTCTAGAATCAGATGAAGATAAACAAAATTGGTTAAATTTGTTACCTGTTATGACGGAGGAGCAAATATATAAATTAAAGGAAATTTTAATAAAAGAAAAAGAGAAATTAAATGAAATAGAAGAAAAATACACAGAAAAGAAGAGGAATATAAGACAAAAATATTTATTAAGATGGCAAAAGCTTGGATATGTTGAAAAAGTTAAAGAACTAAAGGAAAAAGAAGAACAAATAAAATCTAAAGAGGACCAAGAGGCTGAAGATTTATTAGATAGTTTGTAGAATACCAAAAATTAATTGGTATTTTTTTTCTTGAAAATGTCGGTTTATTTTATATACAGTAAATATTTATTTTTTATAACTTTTTATATGAAAAAGATATTTATTATTATATTTTCTTTTTTGTTAATATCTTTTTCATATTCATTAAAAATAACAGAAGTTTATTTTGATTGATCAGATGAATTTATTTGAATATATAATGAGTGAAATGATCAATTTTCTTGAAATCTAATAATTGCTTGAGTAAAAAGTTCTGATATAAATCTTAATATTCAAATAAATTCTCAACAAGAAGTGATAATTTGAGATGATGGAAGTATGTTATCTTGATTGAAATTAAATTATTCTGGAGTTAAATTATCCATTTCTGATACAAAGTCCATGAATATAAAATTACTATCTTGAAATAATATTTTAGATACTTTTTATGTATGAACTTCTGATGTGCAAAAAATAAACAATAAAAAAACTTCTTTTGAAAAAATTTATTCTGGTTGAGTATGGCTTGTTCAAGCTGTTCAGGAACCTGTTAATGTCAAACCTTGATATTTTGCAAATCCTGGTTTTGTAGATATATGAAATTTGTATTCTCAAAATGAAGATGGTGATACTACTTGATGAAATCAAAATACTTGAAATAGTGCTGTGCAAACTAAGGTTTTAAATTGTAATATTGTATTGAATAATGTATCTTGATGAATTTATAATTTTAGCTATAGCTGAGATTTTTTTTCATCTTGAATAAATTGGTATAAAAATAATATTTTTTTTAGTTCTGAACAAAATTTGTCTATATGACTAACTTGAGAAAATAATTTGATTCAGTGAGTTTGAATAGATTTGTCTTGAAATATTTGTACAGGCAATTTTTTTTTAAAGAAAGAAGTTAAAAATATAAATATCTTTACTTGAACTCTACAAATAAATGAAATACACCCAAACAAAGATGGTAATTTTAATGAATATGTAGAATTAAAAGCTGTATGAAATATTTCTGGAGATTATTTATTTAGTTGATTTTCTTCATCAAGTCATACTTTCAATTCGAAGTTAGTTTTATATAGTTGAAATATAATAGTTTTTGCAAAATCTTATAGTTGATTTAAATATACTTGAAATGTAATTTTACAAAATTTAAGTTTAAAAGATAATTGAGAAAACTTACAAATTATAACTTCTGGACAAGTTATAGACAATGTAGATTATAGCAAATGAAATTACCTTTATTTTACTGAAAATAGCTGATGAATTAAGTTATTTAATACAAGATGAGAAAAAACTCCTTGATATGAAAATTATGTAAAAAAATATTATCCTAAACAAGAAACTGCAAATTGTTCTATTGTTAAACAATCTCAACAACAAATTTGAAATCAATTAAAAATAAATTTAGATTCAGAAATTTCTGATAATAAATATTGTTGAGATACTTATAGACAGATTTGGACATATAGTTGATGAATTATTACATGAACCTGTAATCCTTGATTTATATATTTAAACACTTGAGATAATAATATAAATTTTCAAATTCGAAATTTAAGTTGAGATAATTTATGTGAAGATAGTTATAAAATAACTTATTTGCAAAAACAAGAAAATACTAAAAACAAACAATTAAATTGTTATATTAAGATACAATCCAAAGATGACTACTTTTTGTCTAATTCGTCTATAAATTTTATAACAGTAGTAAACGATCAAGAAATTCAAAATTCAAATACTCACTATGTTTGTAGGTATAGTTTGTCATGACAAGTTTTGTCAAATGAGTGTAATCCAAGTTCTTTAATTTTTTCTTGATGATTACATAAGATCAATTTAAGTATAACTTGAGATGATGACAAAACTTGTCAAACTGTTTATTATTTAAATTTACCAAATGAAAATACAAAAATAGTATCTGATACTTATAAAGAACCTATAAATTCTACGAATTGTTTAACTATGAATTCAAGTAATTTAAAATTATTAGTTGATAATGTTTTAACTAAATATAAATCTAATACTACTCTAAAAAAAATATTTGGTTCTATAAAATTTTTGTTTGTAAATAAAGATAATGATTTTGTTAAAAAAAGTAATTCGAATAAATTAAGACAATTTGTGCAAGAAATAGATAATAAGTATAAATCTGATACTACTCTAAAAAAAATATTTAAACCAATTTCATATTTGTATAAAAAAGAAAGTTTATGAACCTGAATAAATATAGAGACAGGAAATTATTTAAATACTTGATTTTTGTTGCAAACTTGAGAAAAATTACAAACATTTTGATCTACCAAAATAGTCTGAATTTTACCAAACCCTATCGGAGCTGATAAATGAAGAGAAGTTATTTTACTTTCTTGAAATATTCAAAGTTGATTATATTTACAAGTTAGACAGAGAAAATATAAATTGTCTAAATATAGTCTAAGTTGAAATAATTATTTATTCACTTGAACATTTAATTTATTGAATACCAGTGCTTGTATGAATTTATTCAATTCCTGAAATATTCTGCAAGATAGAAAATGTTATAAAAATCCTGAAGTATGAAAATATATTTATAATTTTACGAATAGAGTTATCTTAAATAAAAAGAAAATTTGAAATTTAAAGTGATTAAAATTATACTTTAGTTGAGTAAATATTATTGTGAGGTTATGAGAAGGACAGAAAATTTTTAAAAATAAACCTTACAGAATTTTATTTAAAAAAGTTAAAAAAATAATAAAGATAGTTAAACAATATTTTGATAAATCATTAAGAAAAAATAGAAAATTACAAAATAGAAATAATAAATTGTACTATATTTATTTAAAATATTATGCAAAGTATCTAATTTTGAAAAATAGGTATAATTTGTTAAAAAATAATTTTATAAAATACAAGAAACATAATAAAAGGAAATATAAAAATAAAATTTTGACTATTAATATTTATAAAAAACAAATTTCATTTTTGAAAAAGTATTTATCAGAAAATAAGAAGTTGATAGATTATAAGAAGTATCAAAGATATTTGAAGGATTACAGAAAGTTAATCAAGAAAAATGGAATATTAAAAGGATTAAAGAAAAAGAGATAAGGTAGGTGTAAATAATTATAAATTAGATTTTATTTTATTTTATTTGTGTTATCTCGGACTTGACTAGTCCCCGGACTCTACAAGATAGACATACATAAATAAATATATTTTTAATTACAGTAATATTCTTTGAGTCCGGGGACTATATAGAATATACGAAACAAATATTTAACACTTAAAATAATTTATGGATAAAAATATAGAATTATTAAAATTAAGATATTATTTGATTCCTTTTGGAATTTTGATGTTTTCTTTACTTATCTTTCAGAGTCTTTATTTTTTTCTGTGAGTATTCTTTGCTATTTGTTTTATCTATGTTCTAATTTTTTTTAAAACCAAAGAAATTTCTTTTTTTACGATTTTGTTTTTTATGTGAAGTATTTCTTTGTGAAGTTATGCCTATTTTATGGAAACCACTTATGATAATATCTCAGAGTATCAAAAGACTTTTACAAAAAAAGAGTACGAAGTTATAGACAAACTTGGACAGTGAAGATATTTAGTGAAAGATGATTTTAATTGAGAATTTATTTTGAAAAAAGCTGCTAAATGATATAAATTGTGAACTATTTTAAAAGTTTATTGATTTTTAAATCCAACTGCTCTACCAAATGAAAATTATAAAGATTTTTTGGAAGAACAATTTTTGTCTAGATCTATAAAATTTTCAAAAATAAAAGCTATATTTAAGTTTGATTACAATAATTATCTTGTAATGAAATGAATAGCATGAACTATTTATTCAAAAAAAGAGTTTGTAGTATGAAAACAAAATATATCTTTTTTGAAACAACTTAAACAAGATTTGACAGATAAAATAATAAAAATTTATTCTGGCTATAATGATAAATATAAGGCTTTGGTTTTATGACTTCTTATTTGAGATAAATCCTTGCTTTCAAAAGAAATTTATAATCAATTTATCCATTCTGGACTTGTCCATATTATAGTTGTAAGTGGTGGTAATATAATGTTTTTAGTTATATTTTTGTCTATATTACTATTTTTTATCCCATTTTATCCAAGACTTGTACTTATTTGAATATGAGTAATTTTGTATTCTATGCTTGTAGGTGGAGATAGTTCAGTAATAAGAGCAACTATTATGTGACTTTTATCTCTTATTGCTTTATTTTTTGGTAGATTGTCAGATACAAAAAGAATTTTGTGAGTAGCTTTTATCTTGATGTTGATTTATAATCCTTACTTTTTGTGGTATGATTTGTGATTTATACTTTCATTTTTAGCAATTGTATGAATTTTATTTGCAAATAGGTTTAATATACAATTTAATTATAAAAAAGAATTAAGAGAACTTGAGAAACTTACACAAAAAACAAAATCAAATAATGTATATTATTTTCAGATACATTTAATCTATTTTAAAAACTGATTAGTATATTTTTTCAATAATTATGTTCTCCCAACTTTGGGTGCCACGATAGCTGTATCCCCTGCAATTATTCTTTTTACCTGACAAGTCAATGTCTTATCTTTCTTGTCAAGTATCTTTGTAGTGCCAATTGTTCCTGTTGTTATGTTGGACAATATTATTATTCTGCTTGTGTCCAATTTGTCTACTACTCTAACTCATATTTTAGTTTGGATTAGTGTGGAAATTATGAAGTGAATATTTTATGTATCTTGGTTGTTTGGTGATAAATATGTTTATTTCTTCAAATTATAAAAATGAAAGATTTCAAAAAAATATTTTCCTCTCGTTTGGTAGCTAAAGGTATAAATGCAGTTTCAAGGTGAGCTTTTGTTAATTCTATTTTTAATACTTTTTGTAAGGATAATTTTAATATGTCTATGGAAGTTCACTGAAAAATAGAAAGTAATATTTATGTAGTAAAACTAAGTAATTCATCTTTTAAGAGTGTTATATTTTTACAGAAAAAAAAAGTTCTAGATCATATAAATCTAAAACTTAAAGATATGAATTTTGATGAAATACTTGATATTAAGG
>WFMP01000231.1 GCA_015489035.1 Candidatus Altimarinota bacterium | reverse complement strand
CTAAAATAGTGTCATTTAGGCATAAATATGACTATATTTGCTTAATATTATTGCATATTTACATATAATTAATATAAATATATGATAATTTGTAATATATTATAGTTTAAGTTTAGTAAAATATACTTTAAACTTAAAGTAAGTAGTGAATATTGCAAATATGACTATGAAAAAATATAGCTAAAATCATCATTTTAAAGCACTTTTTAGACAATTAAAAACAAAAGTAATCCTAAAATAAGTCTTTACAGATTTCTTTGTTAGTCGGCTTTATTTTTAAAAAAATAGCTTTTAAAGTCCTGGCTAAAAAATTGTAGTGAACCGATACTGACCTAAAGCTGTGAACCGTTTATGGACTGGTTTTGATTTTCTTTAAGAAAAACAGTTGTCCAATTCTGAGCTATGGACTTTGACCAGTTTTTGACCAGTCAGGATTGTTTGTCAAAGTGCTTATTTTAGGGGTTTTTGAACAAAAAAAAATTTCGCTGGGCGATTTCCGTCAATATGTACTTTTTAACTCCTGAACGGAGTAAAATTATTACATATTAACGGAAATAAAAACATTAATTGAAATGAATGTAATTAACTAATTACTATATAGTAAAATATATATTATTTTAAAGTTACGGAGAGGTAGAAGTAATGCTATGATTTACATAACATTACTTCTGTATATTGTCCAAAGTTAACTAAAACCATTTATAGCCCTTATATAAAGGGTTGTAGAGGATATTTGTAAAAAATTATTTCGTAAATACACTTATGTTGTTTTAAGTAGATTTAAGTAGAATTACAGATATTCAAATCAAAATAATTTAGCGTAACACAGAAAAATAGGGCTAAAACCTATGTAAAGCCCAAAAATATGGGATTATCTTGCTATTGCAAACGGGAAGATTCGTTTTAAAATTATTTAATACTATTTGTTAAAATTTATATTGGAGTGTTTAATGTTTAAAAACAATAAAATTGTTTATGGGTTTATGTTGTCTTTAATTGTATTTTTTTCTGGTTGTTCCGGATTAAGTATTACTACACCGCAGGTGAAGAATAAAGAATCGAGAATTATTTTCTTTGTTGACAAGTCAGTAAGTGAGGAAAAGTTAAAGGAATCACTAAAAGATGCTATTGCTTATCGTGTTGATAGTGTAGTAGAAAACGAAGGATTGATGCCAGAAGAATTGCCATCAAAACCATCGAAACCAACAATAAATGAACAGTTTAAAAGACTAATGGCATTTGCTGGGTCAAATGGGATGAGTGCAGCTATGAGGTATAAATCGTTAGATACTTCAAATGCGTGGTATAGTGTTGGTGGTAAAGGTGGAATGACATCTGAATATACAAATAAAGCAGAATATTATAAAGCAGCCGTATATCCATATAAAGATGGATATAAAGTTTATATATATCAATTTTATACAGAAGGTTCAAGCGGAATTATGGGTAATCTAACAAATGCAGCTGTCAAAGCTATTGTTGGAAATGACAGTGCATTGATTTATATGGCACAAGTTAGAGATAAATTTCTTAAAAATCTTCCTAATACTAAAATATTACAACAAGACCCAAGTAAGCTAAGACAAATAAAATTAGATGGGCTTGGATGGGATCACGGTTCGAAAAATTCTTCAAAAAAGAGTAAATAAAATTGAAACTACCAGTGGTAATTTACTGCTGGTAATAAATATTCATTTTTGTTTTTCAAAATAGATTTTATAATAGTAAATATACATTAAGTTTATATTGTGATTAACATAATTGCCCTTCTCTTGATTAGAAGCTTAAAATGTCGTAATACAAGGGCTTTTTAGAGTTGCGAAGTATTTTAGCACTCCTGGTTTAAGCTCTCTAGCCTTAAATGACTTCGTTTTTAGTGGTTTTTCTTAAGATTAGTGGCTTTTTTTACTATTTTTGGAATGAAACTTAATTAAGGTTCGGTGGTTGTTTTGGATTCTTAAGCCAGTTTTTTTGTAATTTCTATATCCTGTTTTAGAATAGAGTTTATTAGCTGATTAAGAGAAAAGCTTTTTGCTCTCATGCTATCCATAAAAAATGTTCTTACATCTTTGTCCAGGTATATCGGTATTTCTAATTCCTCAATAGGTCTATAAAATTTCCCTTGTTCGGCATTTGTAAAGTCATACTCTTTTTTCATAACTTACCCCTTTGTTTATAGGTTTTTTCTTCATTTTTTGTTGCTTTTCTGGCACTTATTATTCTTACAGTTTCTTCATTATCACTGTTTCTAAAAGTGTGAATAACCAATAAAACCATCTCATTATTGGATTTTCCAAGAATAACCCATCTGTCTTCCTGATTAGAATGTTCATCATCAAACATACTTAATGAGAATTGATCAGCAAAAACATATGCAGCTTGCTCAAAAGAAACACCATGCTTTTTAATATTTATTGCTTCTTTGTTTGGATCCCATTCAAATTTCATAATAAATTATACCCTATTTTTTGCTTTTTT
>WFMP01000230.1 GCA_015489035.1 Candidatus Altimarinota bacterium | reverse complement strand
TCAGATGTGTATAAGAGACAGTTGCAGCAAATTCATTAGATATTATTTATGCTATTTTTACTGCATTTATAATTTCTATCGCATTAGAATGAATGATAAGTTTTTTTTCTAAATGATTTTATAGATGAGTAAGTATTATTTTATCGTATATCTTGTTATTTTTATTTCTTATTCTTGGGTTTGTAATTCTTATTCCTTTTTTGATGGCACATATTTCGCAAATTATGGATGTTCTTCTACAAAAAGTTTCTATTTGGCAACATCAATTACAAACTCAGACTTTAACTAGTTTTATAAAAAGTTTACATTTGTATCCATATTTACAAGATAAACTTATAAATTCAGTATCAAACCCTGATATTGCTAATAAAATAAAAGCTTTTTTAACTGTAAATATTTCAAATATAGTTCAAACATTTGGCGGTTATGTAAAAGAAATTTCGTCTTTAGCTATAACTACTATTTCAGCTGTATTCTCTGCAATTACACAAATAGTTATGATTTTTACCTTAGCAATATTTTTCTCTTTTGAAAAAGAAAGTGTAGTTTATACCATAGCTACGTTATCGTCAAGACCTAGAAATACTGCATTAAAATTAAAAAAGTTATATTATCAACTTGGAGAATGGCTAAAATGACAAATTCTTTTGTGAGTATTTATATGAATTACAGTTTATGCATGATTGTGGACATTGTCATTGTTTTGAATTAATTTACCAGAAAAATGAACATTAGCTTTAATATCTGGACTTATGGAGTTTATTCCATATTTATGACCAATTTTATGATCTATACCTTCACTTCTTGTTGCAACTTTAAATTATGGATTTAATTGATTTCTGATAGTATGAGTTTTATTTATTATAATTCAGCAGTTTGAGGGCTTTCTTGTTCCTATTATTATGAAAAAGGCTTTAGGAGTTAATCCATTACTTATACTTATAGTAATGCTAGTTTGAATGAAAGTATTGTGATTCGTATGAATTATTTTAGCTATTCCTATTGCAGTAATAGTTTCACTTTTTTTTGAAGATCAATTTAAAAAATAGACTTTAACTATATCCTAGAATATTTTATTTATTTTTTTTAAACTTAAATTCGTAGATTAAATGTCCTATGATATAAATAATTAAAATTCATCATATAATAAACCATACTTTTTTTCCAAACCATTCTTCTGCAAAATGTAATCATACAAGCCAAGAAAAGAAAACTGTGCTTATTGCACAAGTTATCATAATAAAATCCCAGAAAATGAATTTTTTTGTATCTAATTTGGTTATTCCACTCAAAACAGGAATGAACCATCAAATTCAAGGGAGCATCTTTCATATTATTAATGTTTTAATTCAATTTTCCTTCAATTTTCCTATCCATTTTTTGGATAAACCTTTTTGAAAGAATTTATGGTCTAAAATATGTATTCAATATTTTTTTCATATATAAAAACTTATGTATTCTCATATAAATGCTCAAATAATTAGCAATCACCAAGAGCTATACCAAGGAAGTATTCAATTTTTTACTAAAAATATAGATATAAAAATAAAAATTTCAGGATAGATAAAAAACATCAAAGGAACAATATTTGTAATAAGTATTCAAAAAAATATGACTAATTGTCACAAAATTATATGATTTGTTGCAAATACCTGTATTGAATGAAAATCCATTGTTTAAATTATGTGATAAAAATTATTCTACTGTTACAGACTTTGCTAAATTTCTTGGTTTGTCTATTTCTCTTCATAGAAAATCTGCCATATAATAAGCAAATAAATCCAAAACTGTTGCTACTAGAAATGGTGTTAAAACTCATTTTTGATTTGAAATAAATATACTATCATCATATAGATTTTCATTTTTATCTCATTTTGTAAGTACTCATATTACTTTTCAGTTTCTTGCTTGAATTTCTTTTAGTGTTGAAATATTTTTTTCATATAAGAAAGTTTGTGGATTTATCAAAATACTAGGAAATTTTTTATCTATTAAACTTAAAGGCCCATGTTTAAGCTCTCAAGCAGAGTAGACTTCAGAATGATGATATGTAATTTCTTTTAGTTTTAAACTTCATTCTCCTGCTATTGGAAAGAGATAGTTTCTTCACAAAAAGAACATATTTTCATATTTTGCATATTTTTCAGAAATTATTTTTATATTTACAGATTCATTTAAACTTTCTTGTAAACTTTGTTTTAATTTTGCTAAATGATTTATGATATTTTCATATCTTCCATAGTCCATACCATTTTTTAGTCCTAATTTTAAGCTTATTAGTAAAAGCACAGCAAGTTGTCCTATGAAGGCCTTTGTACTAGCTACTCAAACTTCTTGTCAGCTATGAGTATAAAGTCACATTTTTGTAAGTTGTGCAATAGAACTTGCAACTACATTTACAATACCAAAAGTTAAACCTCATCTTGCATTTACTATTTTTAAACATTCAAGAGTGTCAGCAGTTTCACCAGATTGTGAAATGAAAATATATAAAGTTTTATCATCTATAAATTTTTTCTTATATTTGTATTCAGTAGAAACATACACAGAAGTAGGAATATTTGATAAATCTTCAAACCAGTAAGAAGCTGTAAGTCCTGCATTATAAGAAGTTCCACTAGCTATAATTTCTATTTTTTTTATATCATATTTTACAAGTTCAGATAGAGTATTTGAAGTAATTTCTTTTGTTTGGAAATTTATTCTTCAAGCAATAGCATTTTCAAAAACAGAAGGTATTTCAAAAATTTCTTTTAGCATATAATGTTTATATTCTCATTTTCATTTGTTTGTATCATAATTTTCAAACTCTAAAAGTTTTTTTTCTTGCTTTTTATCATCAAAACTATAAATTTCATAGTTATTTTCAGCTAAAACTACCAATTCATTATCTTGTAATGGAATAAAATTTTCACAAATAGTTCTTAAAGTATTTGGATCAGAGCTTATATAAAAACCATCTTTTGCAATACCTACAACAAGTGGAGAACCAACTTTTGCACCAATCAAAGTTTTTGGATTTTCTTTGTCTATCACTGCAAGTGCATAAGCTCATTGTAGTAATTCTGTAATTTTTTTAATTGTAGTAAGTAAATCTTTTTCAAAATTATCTTCTATTAGTTTTGCAATTACTTCTGAATCTGTCTCAGAGTAAAAATTGTATCATTTTTTTTCTAAATTGTTTTTTAAGTCAATATAGTTTTCAATAATTCAATTATGAACTACAAAAAATCTTTCATTTGAGGAAAAATGAGGATGACAATTATTTTCATTAACACCACCATGAGTTGCCCATCTTGTATGACCTATTCAAGCAAAATAGTTATTTTGATTTTCTTGAACTTTGTTTGCTAGATTTGATACTTTTCAAACAGCTTTTGCAAGATAAGTATTTTTATCTTTTGAAATTTCAAAAATTCAGGCACTATCATATCATCTATATTCAAGATTTTTAAGCCCATTTATAAGTTTATTTTGAGTGTTTTCTCAACCAATATATCCAAATATTCAACACATGATAGTCAATTATTAACTAAATTGTTTGTTTTATAATATTTTATAAACTTAATTCAATTACATCTGTCCAAATCTCACTTTGTTGTAAAATTTCAGAATGTGTAATCATATAAAATTTCATTTGATTTTCTTCTGTAAATTCTTTAATTTTTTTTGATATGATTTGCACTGATTCTTGGTCAAAATTATTGATAGTTTCATCTAAAAATAATAGTTTCGAGTTTTGTAATTTACTTATTCAAAGTATCCATCCAATTCTCAAAGCTGTTTTCTGACCTCACGAAAGTGATTTTATTTCTCTTTGTCATAACTCATCTTCCGCAAAGATTTCCAATTTTTCTCATTTTTCATCAAGATGTATATTTAGTTTAAAATCAACTAAATCTGTGATAAAATAGTTTATCAAACTTTCCAATGATGAGATATAATCTGCAAATACATAAATAACCAATTCTTTTCAGAAAATATTTGAAAGTTCTTTCAATAATCAAAATTTCTTTTTTAGTTCGATAAGTTCTAGCTTATTTTTGTTAAAATCTTCTACCAAAGCATTGAAAATTCAAAATAATTCTTTCATCTCCATAAGTGCCTTTTCCTTGTTTTTTAGCTTTTCAATGTCTGTGTCTTCGATATTTTTCTTATTTTCTTCTAATTTTTGTTCTACTTCTTTTTGATTTTTAACTAATTCATTGATTTGTTTTTCTATTTCTTCTAATTTTCAACTAAGTTTGTCAGTTGAACTAAGTTTATCTTGTAATTGCTGTATTTCTTGATTTATTAAATTTGCTTTTTTTGTGTAATTTGTAATGTTTTCATTGTATTGTAAATATTGTTTGTAAGTTTCTTTGATATCTTTTTGATTTTCTAACTCTTTCTTTAAATTTTCTAAATTTTGTTGTATTTCTTCTCATTGCTTAGTTCTTTTTTGAATTTCATTTTTAATTTGCTCTATTTGTCAATTAAGTTTTGCAGTCTTTTCTTGAAT
>WFMP01000229.1 GCA_015489035.1 Candidatus Altimarinota bacterium | reverse complement strand
TTATACGATCTAAGAATAAAAGATTAAAAAGTGTTAAAATATCTGCGGACGAAAATGATAAGATAAATAGAATTATTAATAAGTACATTAAGACTTACGTCAAATTAAACATCATGAACTACGCAAAAAAATCTGTCAAAGCACAGAAAAGAAAACACACCAAAGCAAAATTAAAAAACAGAATCATAAAATTATCTGAAGAATCTTTCATTAATTTCGAATCAAATGAGAGATTTGGTACTGTTATTTTGTTGATGATTAAAAGTATTCTTAAAAAACCAAACTTTTCGGGATACACATATCAAACAGATTTTTATTCTGATGCTATCAGTAAAATTTTAAAATATTTACATAATTTTGACCATACATTAATTAGCAAAATATCAAACCAAAACGTGAATTCGTTTGCTTACATTTCACAAATAATACATAACAGCATAATTTTTGTTATTAACAAGAAAAAGACAGAACAAAATAACATCAACCAGCAAGTTTCAAATGAAATTCTTAGCAATAATCTAGGCATTGCAGACCACAGGAAAGATTTAAATCAGTCTAAGCTATACGATGAAAATCCGGGTCTTGGTTTTGCTCCCGAAACCCCACTGAAAGAAATATACATCAAAAAAGACGCGAATCTTATAAAAGAAATTACTAAAATTATTAAAAACAAATCAGATGACGAGAGGATAATGATACATTATCCAAGTGATGAAATAATCACAATGGAACAATACTATGAATTACAACCTTTATTGAAAAAAATTAGTATAGTAAGGGATAATTAATGCTGAACTACAAAGACGAACATTATGATGATTTTAAAGATGAAGATACTGAGTTAATTTTGAATAATCTTATTCAGTTTATTAACAACAAAGGCGAAGGAAGTATCGTTGAATACATTTTAGATTTTTGTGAAACGTACAATTATAGAATTGAAGAAATTGCGTATCTTATAAAAGAAAATAAAACATTCAAAAATATTCTTAACCAGGACTGTATTCATAACAGAATTTTCAGAACAGAAAATAAATCATTAGATGAGTGGTAAGTATCTGAAAATATAAATCATTAGCCGAATATTGGGTATTTGAATTTAAGAACAGAAAATAAATCATTAGATGAGTACTGAATATTAAAATAAAAACAATATTCCAGAATATAAATAAATAAAAACAGGAGTTAAAAATGAGTTTTAGAGAATATATTAGTGAGATGCAAGATGATGGACTTGTTAAACGTCTACAAGATATTGCAAAAGCTTCGCCATTCGTAAGTCTTTCTTTCAAAGAAATAAGAGATAGAAATATGGAAAATGACGACAAGTTGAAAAAATTAGTCAAAGCAATGGAAAAAGATTATGATTTTAATCTGTATGATGAAAATTCTGGCGAAATGCAAAATGATATAGTTAGATTGGTTAAAAAAGGTAAAAGTATCAAAGAAATGAAAGATGATTATTTGGTTAACCGTCTTGAAGACATTGCACAAGCTTCTCCGTTCGTAGATCTTACATACAAAGAAATAACAAGAAGAAATATGGAAAATGATGACAAATTAAAAGAATTAGTCAAATCATTGATAGATGATTATGATTATAACTTAGATGATGAATCGTCTGAAGAATTGCAAAAAGAAATCGTTAAGGTAGTTAAAAGCAAAAAAAGAATCAACGAAGCTGAGTACAATTACATGGTTACACGTGTTCAAGATATTGCTCAAACTTCACCATTCGTAAGTATTTCTTTCAAAGACATAAGAGACAGAAATGTAGCTAATGATGCGAAGTTAAGAAAATTGGTTGACAAAATGATTAATACTTATGGTTTCAACGTAGCAGACGAAGACTCAAAAGCAACACAACAAGCTATTGCAGATCTAATCAAAAGTAAATAGGTATTTGAAATTTTTCGGATGATTTTACTTTAAAACCTACAGGACTCCAGAGTCCTGGAGTCTCGAGGAATGTAGCATTAAAAACAAGGAACAAAAATGAAATTTAGAGATTATATATCAGAAGCGAAGATAGATTATTTAGAAGTTTTAGCTAACGCTGTAAGTACTTCAAAAAAAATGGACCAAGCTATGTGGGATTGGTTTGAGAAAAATTTAGACGATAGTGGTATTCACGCAAGTGACGCAATGCCGGAGGATTATTT
>WFMP01000228.1 GCA_015489035.1 Candidatus Altimarinota bacterium | reverse complement strand
ATTTTCCACTTTGTACTTTAAAAAATTCAAAACTTTGGAAATATATGTGGAGGACATTACCTTCTCATGAAATAACTTTTACTTGAAAATGTAGTATTTGTAAACTTTCAAAATATTGTATGTGAATTCATGAAACTTATTGCGAGTTTAATTGAGAAAATGAAATTAATCCTTTTAGAAAAAAAGATATTCAAAATATAAAAATTGTAGAGAATAAAAATAATTTTAGGTTTCATCCTATTTTAGATGTTCAAGTAGAAAATAATTTTAGGTGAAAGAAAACTGTTATTTTTACAGGGTTTTGATGTAATAATTTTTGTAGATTTTGTATAGACTTAAATAAAAGACATATAGAACATAATACAAAGCAAATTTTTAAAGATATACTTGAGGCTAAAAAAACTTGAAGTGATATTTTAGAAATTATAGGCTGAGAAGTGACTATAAGAAAAGATTTTTTCCAAATAATGAGTTTTATTAAATCGATGAATTTTAGGCATGTATATATGGTTACAAACTGAAATAGATTTGCTGATATGAATTTTGCAAAGAAATTTTATGATATGAAAGTACTAGATGCTATAGTATTTTCCATTCATTGAGATACTGCAGAACTGCATGATAAATTAGTAAGAACTCCTTGAAGTTTTGATAGATTATTACAATGAATAAAAAATTGGCAAGATTTATGATTTGATAAAAGAAAAATAGGAACAAATACAGCTATAGAAAAATGAAATTATAAAAAATTATTAGAAATTTGAAAATTAATAAAAAAAATATGATGTTTAGGTTCTAGTGAATTTATTTTTGCAGATCCTAATGTATGATGAGTACATGATAATTTTGAAAAATTAATGCCAAAAATATCTGAAGCTGCACCATATATGAGAGAATTACTTGATTGGTGAAATGAAAATAATATGACATACAGAGTAAGATATGTGCCACTTTGTTATTTTACAGATTATTTAGATAACAACATATCAGAGTTAAAAGAAATAGAAATTTATTCTAATGTTACCCATTCTGCACCAGACTTTAAAAATACTGATGTAGTAGAATGAAGAAAAAATGCTTGAAGAGTAAAAACTAAAAAATGTAAAGATTGTAAGTTATTTCATAAATGTGAATGAATTTGGAAAACTTATTATGAAAAACTTTGAGATGATGAATTACTTCCTATAAAATAAATGAATGACTAAAAAATATATAGATCACCTAGTTCCTATAAATAATATATGTAATCAAGCTTGTGTTTTTTGTAGTGCTGAATATAGAATGAAATGAAATAAACCTATTGCTTTAAAAACTATTTTTAAACAGATTTTAGAAAAAGATAATTATATACAAATTTCATGATGAGAACCATTACTAAGTCCAGACTTATACAAAATACTTTATTTTATCAGAAAAAATAAACCTAGTTGTTTTATAGAATTCCAGACAAATGGAGTATTTTTATTAGAAAATGACAATTTAGATAAGCTTCAAAAATTTAATATTTGATTGTATAATATAAATTATCCTTGTCACATAGAAGAAATAAATGATAAAGTAGCTTGAGTAAAATGAACTTTGGAGAAAAGAGAACAAGCAATGAAAAAAATTATAAAAAGATGACTAAATTTAAGGATAAATATTATAGTAAATAAAATTAATTATAAATATTTACCTGAAATGATAGATTATATAAATAATAATTTTAAGTGATTAGAAAGAATACAATTAAGCTTTACAAAAGCTATGTGAGCAGCAGATAAGAATGATGAGGTTGTTCCAAAATATGAAGAAGCTTCAGAATATATAATAAGTTTTTTACACAAAGCAGAAGAGTATAAATTAAAGGTAGATGTAGATCATATCCCAATTTGTTTTTTGTGAAAATATATTGAAAATCATGTAGACTATCATAAGATAAAATCTTGAAAAAAATGAGTCTTTTTAGAAGAAAAAAATTATGTGTTAAAGTGTAAAAATTGTGATAAAAAAGATTTTTGTAGCTGATATAGAAAAGATTATTTAGAAATTTATCCAGAAAAAACTTATGAATAAACAAAAAATAATAGAAT
>WFMP01000227.1 GCA_015489035.1 Candidatus Altimarinota bacterium | reverse complement strand
TTGGAGCTGTAGCTAGGTGTTACTTTTGGTGGCTGACATAGAATTTTTTTTCATTTTCAAGTCGATTTTTCGCTTGAGGATCGGTTTATAATCTGAATTATAGTAGTGTTAATTTGGTGTATAAAAAGTTAAAACCACTTATCCAGTGGTATATATATATTCATTAAAAATGAAAAATAATTCCTAAACCACCTACACGGCAGTAAATATATTTTATAATCATACTAAAATTAAATTAAATTACTCCAAAAACCTTACTAAAAATAATATCTTTTGTGCTTTTATAGCGCATTGTTTTTAAATTTTTAGTATCATTTATATTATATTGTTCCATTAATTTATTAAAAGTTTCTTCATTAATAAATGAATAATTTTCATTTTTTATAAAATATTCTTTTAAATTTGTATCGACTAGTTTATTGTATTCATCTAATTGCTTAAAACAGGAATTTTCTAAATCATATCTATATTCTGTTTGTTCGTTTTCAGTTCTAAAATTATCAGTTGTTACATCTTGAGACATAGGAAAATCATCTACTGTATTAAAAATATAAATATTATTAAAAGCTCGTTTTAATGCCTCATTTTCTTTATATGGTTGTGTGCCTTTTTCTGGATTAAAAATATTTTTTGCACTACAATTTTGTTCAAAAATCGAAAAATCTTTTTTATCTTTTTTCTTTATCTTTTTCTTTATATTTTTAAACATTTCATCAAAAACATAAGCATTTGGTTTGGTTATATTTCTTTGTCTATGTCTATTTATTCGCCCTATTGATTGTATTATTGATCTTGAATTTGAAGGCTCAATTAATCCCCAATCAAAATCATGATCTCTTCCTACTTCTTCAACAGGAGAAGCTATTACTATAGTAATATAGTCATCATAACCATCTGTGAAATTGTCTTTAAAAATATTTGAATTTAAAAAATTGTCTTGATTTGATTTTCTATAGAGTGCTTTATCTAATTCTAATTCTATCTTTTTTCTCACTGCTAAAAGCAATCTAGCATGATAGAAGATGAAATTTACTTTTATCTTTTTTTCTTCAAAAAAGAATATGTTATCATCCCTAAGTAAAAATTCTAAAATGTCAAAACCTTGTTTTACTTCTTGAACTCTTAACAGTCCTATAGAATAATTAAATTTATCTGTTTTACATAAATTTATTTGGTGAAGTTGCAGAATATAATTTAATATATTTTCTGTTAGACCATTATTTTTCACTATTTTAATTTTATGGATTTCATCTACTAAATTTTTTGAAGCTTCTACCATATTTTTTTCAAAAAAAGAGTAATTTTCATCTTCTAAAATATCACTTTTATTGTAAATATCACTTAAATAGTGAACATTTATTTGTCTATTATTTATTCCTCTATAATTATTATAATCTTGCACTCCTCTATAAAAATATTTTTTTATCTCTTCAGCTAAAACAGGAGAGATTGTTGCTGTTGTTGCAATTATATTTCTTCCAAAAAGCCCTGTTAGATAGACTAATTTTAATATATGCGCTAGTTGTTTATCGTCATACATATCGACTTCATCAATAATTAAATCACTACTCATTAATCTTAATTGTGGAAAGAGATGTTTTGACTTTCTCCAGTCTGCACCTGTAATTAGATAATCTATTGTAGAAATTACTATTGGTGTTGAAATTAATTTTTGTTTTTTTATAGAATTTGCACCAAGTAAAATATATTTTGACAATCTGTTATCTATAGTTCCATTTTCTAATAAAAAATTATCATCATTATTAAAATTGTCATTATTTTCATCAATTTCTTCTTGTTTATCTTCTAAAATTAAGTCATTTTCCCCAACTATCAATGCTAGCATATCATCATGAATGTCAAGCATTTCTCTATAATTAACTGCTGTTTGTGTTGTTAAGGTTCTTAATCCTAACAACACATTTAATCTAAGCTCTTTCTCTTTATTAAGTTCTATCATTAGTCTTAATGCCATTCTTGTTTTACCTGCACCAGTTTTAGCACCAAGTATAATTAAATTGGGATTATCATTTTCTTTTGAAGATTTTAACATCTCTTTTGTACTATTATTTTGCCATATAAAAGAACCTCTTGACGGTTTTAAAATATTTTCTAATTCATTAGTAGCTAAGTACAGAAATTTGTTATTATTTTTATATTTTGTGAAATCATCAATTATAAATCTACTCATTTTTGAAACACTGTATAAATGTGAATGAAGAGGCATTAAGCCATATTCTTTGCTTTTTGCTAACAATTCATCTTCTAAAATGGGCTTATTATATGTTTTTGAAGAGCAATAGTGATCTGCTAACATTAGAGCGTTTCTAAAATAAAAAAAATGAGGCAAGTCGAGCTTTACATCTAAATCTTTAATTTTATTGTATAAATGCTCTTTTATTTGCAGCATTGTTTTAAACTCATTCTTGTTAAAATATTTTAATAATTTCTCTATATCTTTTTTTGATATTGTTGTTTCTTCTATAATTATGAGATTGTTAAAATCTAAATTATTTTCATTGTTTGCAGTTGATAATTTATGATGTGATGCAATTATTTTACAACAAAAAATGATTATTTTATTCCTAGTATTTTCTTTATTTATAATAAATTTTTTACTTTCTACTGTGCTTGCAATTTTTGTTTTTAATTCTTTTATATTTGGATAGAGTAAAAGTAATATTGTAAGAAATTCATGTCTAAAAATATCTTTTGTTGCTTTTCCATTTAATTTTTCTTGAAAAAATCCACTTACTTTTCCTAAATCATGACAATAGCCTATAAATTCCATTATATTTTGATAATCTTGCATATTTTGATAATCGGTTTTATCTTTAAAACTACTGTGTATTTTACTAGTAGTTGAAACAGGACACGCACCGTTGTTTCCAAACTCTTTTTTATTCCCTATTATTGTGTAGAATCTCATTCTATTTTCTTTTAAATAATATATTGCAATTGCTGTATTTTTTCTAGCTGTTTTTCGCAATTTATTTATTAAAAATTGCAAACCTTCTTTAGTAATAAGCATTTCCCAACTTTTATCACTTATTCTTTGTCCAAATGTATCTATAATTTTTCGTGTTTCTTTGAGTGCTTTATTTTCGCATCTTGATACAACTATTATTTTATACATCATAACTCTTTAATGCTACTGTCTTTACCTGTTCAAATAATCTATCTAATACTTTATATTTTTGTACATAAAAGATTAATTTTTCTCTGAATTGTCTATCGTCATTTCCATCTAAGGCACAATAAAATGATAGAGGTAGGCAAATAGCATCTTTTATAAGGTCTGCTACATCAAATACTAATGCACCTCTTCTTGTTTTTCCATGCAATAGTGGAAGTGCGTAAGATATACCTAAACCATGGAGAGCAACGGAAGCCAAACCATAAAAAAGATAATTTCCGTGATCTAAAAAACCATTGATAATATCAAAATCATTTGCATTGCTTTTTTTACTGTGTTCTCTGGTAAAGCCACTCATATTTACTGCTATTGCAAATTTTTTGTAAAGTATTTTTGTAAACCATGCTTCGCTTAGTAATAATTCTGTTTCATTTTTACTTGTTTGTATTTTACTTTTATACTCCTGTATTTCTGAACTATCTTTTGTTAGTATTACGCCTGTTTCTTGAATGAAATCTAACTTTTGGTAAAAATAAATAATATTTTGTATTCTGAAATACATAAAATCTTTGGCTGCCTTTAAAGCCTTTTCTTTGTCTATAAAGAGATAAATCCATTTTTGCATATATTGGGTTGGTGCATACTCTATCGCTGGAGATATTACATTAAAAGATAAATCACTACTTGCATGGAGTGGGATACCTTTGCCACCTACAAACATTAATATTGTATTACTATCACTTATCATGGCTACTGCATCTCTTGAAATGGATGAACCTTCACCAATCATTATTAATGAAGTATTAATATGCGGTATATTGTAGCTTTTGAAAACACCATTTTCTGCTTGTAAATAAACAAGTTTTCCGTTTTCAACTTTTATTCTCGCATGCTCTATCAAAAAGATATAACCTCTTTTTGATAGATGAATTAATCTATTTTTATAATTTTTCTGCATATTTTTTCTTTTTTAATGAAATTATATAACTTTTTTGTTAAAAACAACCTTATTATTCATTTATAAATAATATATTGTTAAGTTTAATTTTAGAATATAGATGATACAATTTCTTTTATCAAAAATAGATGAAAGGAGAACATTTATGAATATAATAGTTGGTGTTCTTTCTCGGCTAGGTGACGGTGATGTAATTGATTATGAAAAAATAATTGATATTCCTGAAGATTTATCTGAAAAAGAACAGAAGAGTTATAAGAAAGAGAAAACTAAAGAGATAAAAGCTCTTGTTAAAGATTTTCCTCTGTTTTTAAAACTTGATGGAGCAACTGGTTTAAAAATCAAGCGGAGTGAAATTAACAGTAATATTGAGAAATTACTAAATAGATTGACAACTTATTATCAAAATGATAAAACTTATTATGCTGATAAAACTAGGGATGCTTATTCAAAAGCAAAATTTCCTTTTATTGAAGCACCTGTTGAAAATGAGTATTTAAACAGTGCCATATTAAGTAAAGAAGAGAAAATTGATTTTGTTGGAAATTCTGCGTATTCGCAATATTATAAACTTCTTGCTCGATTAATAAGCAATGATGGCAGGTATTTATTACCGAAGTATGATATTAACGATTATCCTTCTGATTTTAAAAATAGAATAGAACAGATTGAAAAATGGTATAAGGATTTAGATAAAAAAGATAATGATGTATTTTTAGATAATTATACAGCTCAAGTTTTATTTCCATTTGAAGATAGCTATGTATCTATTACGCCTGTTCAAAATATGGCGTTAGTTAGTAAAGTTATTAAGACTTCACAAAAGTTAAATGATGAATACTTTGAGACAAAAAAAGAGCTGAAAAAAGAGCTTGCATCCTTAGAAAAAGAGATAGTTAAACTATTAACAAGTTTAAAAAAAGAGTTAGCTAAAAAGCAAACTGATGCCGATATGGTTACTACTCTTAAAAAAGAGATAAGTGAAAAAAAAGAACTTTTAAGTGTGTTAAATGAAAAAGATAAATCTTTAGCTAATATTAAAAGAACACCTTGGCAACAAATGAATTCTAAAACACAAAATCTGAGTTTAAATGCTCCTGCTTCGAAAAATGGTATCTTTTTAGCTGATGTACCTAGTTATAGTTTTGAAATTGCTTCTGAAATGTTACAAGATAAAGATTTGAAGAAATATATCTCTAAAAATATTCGCAATCTTTATTTTATGTCAAAGAATTTTAAAAAGATTTGTGATAATTTTTATGAACTTATTCATGTTTATGGAAATGTTAATAAAGACTTGAATGTTGATGAGAAAGAAAAACTATCATCTTCTCTTGTTAAGGCATATAACTATTTTATTAAAGCTGTGGATATTGCAAAAATTGATGAAGAATTTATAAAAATATTTCTTGGAAATTTAAAAGATAATTGTAAAAAATATAAATTAACTTTTGCTCATACTACAGAAGTATATTTTATTGAATATCTTGAAGGGGTTAGTCATGAGTAGAGCCAACAGTGTTATGGTTCGTTTTAAAGCACAAGGAATTTCTGCAGTAAATCATTATTTGGTTTATGGAGCACCTTCTCCATTTACATATTGGGGGTTTACTCATAATCTGACTTTAAAACTTGGTATAAAGTTAAAAGACGAAAAGATTTTACCTGTTATTCACTCTTTTAAAAACAGAATAAGCAATGGTTGTTTTGTTCAAATAAAATCTAATCAGAGGATGGGTGGCAATAGTAAAGTTGGTACTATTGTTGATAATCCTCGTGCTGATATTGATTGTTCTATTGTTTTTCAATATGAAGTCAATGATGTTGAGATAGATGAAGATATTATTAAAAAACAAATTATGAAATTAAGATTTTCAGGAGGGGTAATATTAGTAGATTCAATAAAAGTCAAAGTGACCAAAGATGAAAATAAAATAGGTAATTTCGTTGATAAAGGGTATATTTTTGATGAAATAGAGATAGAAGAAGAAGGTGAAAATATCATTGAAGATATTTTCAATCAAACAAAACCTATGAAAAAAAATGGCTGGAGTATGCCTACATTACTTGGTTATTCTTTACTTGAGGAACCACAAATGAGAGATAATGTCCGTTTTGGGTATAAGCATGCTTTTGCTGAACCTTATATCGGTATTGTAGAGTATAGAATGTTTGAAAAATTTGGTGATGAACCTACTACTCTTTTTGAAGATGGTTGGCAAATTGAAACAGAAGATAAAAAAATTAAAATAACACAAGGATAAAAAAATGGCAACAAAAGAAATTAAAAGTTTAGGTAATACATTAGCATACAGAAGAGCATTAGAAATTGGAGATGCTTCTCTATTTTCTCTCTCTCATGATGGTAAAGCAACGGCGATTGTACCTTTCATACATGGCATGAGAACTCTAAAATCTTTTGATACTTCAAAAACATCTTCTGAAGCACATAAAGGTAACGGCGATGATGTTGGTAATCTTTCTGTTGTTGAAATGGCAAAGTTAAATAGTAATGATGAAATACTTTTGATTAAATTTGCTACTTCTGTCTTACCTATCTACACAAGTCCTGAGATGGCTGATAGTCATGGACTTAAAAAAATATTTGAAGCAAAAAATAGAGAGTTAGTCAATGACGATGAAATAATGCAATATATAGCCGAATGCTATGCCTATAAAATTGTAAATGCAAGTTGGACTTGGAGAAATAGAGATAGTGCAAGTGAAATCAAAGTTTCTGTTGTAATAAATAAGGATAAAGAAATACTTGTTGAACACGCAAAAAAAATGCCATTACATCCTATTTTAACAAGTTTTCAAAAAGAGATGGGTGAAACTGAAGAACCTAAACATTTTTATTTGAAAGATATAAAAGATTTAGCTGAAGCTATAAAAAATACCTTACAAGGTAAAAATGATATTTTAACTTTAGATATACAAGCCGAATTAAAAATGAACACTGGTGCCACTGTGTATCCTAGTCAATTATTTGAACCTGTTGGAGGGAAAATAGGCAAGTCACCATTGGGTAAAAAATTATTTACTGTCGCATTTAATATACAGGGTGTAAAATCAATTAATAATAGTGATTTTACAAAATCAATTCGTTATACAAATGATAAGGTGCAAGTTGGAATTACTGCTGAGAAAATAAACAATGCACTTAGAAAATTTGATTTAGTAAGTGATGGTGAAAATGAGACTATTATTTCATTTGATCCTAATGGTGGAGATATAAGCTCTGGCAAAGCATTTAGAGGTACAAAAAAGAATCTTATTGCTTTATATAAAAAGTATTTAAACAATGATATTGAGGATACGTCTTTTGATGATAAGTTATTTATCGTAGCTAATTTAATTAGAGGCGGATTATTTCAAGAAGCTTCTAGTAAAAAAGGGAAATAAAATGTATGTTGCACAAATAAAATTACCTATTGTAAACAAAGAAAGCAATAGGGGATTTTCTGTTCAACCTGATATGAGTGTAGCAAATCAAATTTTCGGATTGTTGCATAAAAATGCTTATCAAGTTGATAGAGAATATAAATATTGCCTCGGATTTCCTGAATTGAGTGATAAAAATTTTGGAACTGTTATACAAGTTTTTTCATCTGATTTGAATGATTTAAAAAAGTTACTAAAAACAGATGGATTATATGAGATAATTGCTGATCATTGTAATGTTAAGTTTACAAAAATCAATTTAGAATTTTTACAAAAAAAAGAGGTTAAATCTTACAAAATTAAAAAAACCAAAGATGATTTCTCTATCTCTAAATCTAAAATCAGAAGAATGATTAAAAGAGGAAAAGAAAACAGTAAAATTGTACAGAAAGCAAAAAGTGGAATGAGCGTTCATGAAATATATGATGAGATTAAAGCCCAAAAAGATAATAAAAAAAGCTATTTGCAATATAAAACAAAAAATGGTAGGAATGCTGTTTTCTTTTTTAAAAAAGAGTATTGTAAAAACGATATAGACTTTCAAAAAAATGTAAATAGTTTTGGATTTTCTAGTGATATTGTATTGCCTGAGATTATTTTTTAACAACTACTACCTTTATAGTAAATGATGCTGTCGTGTATGTGATTTAAAAATGCTTTATTATTATTATTGAAAATTGATATTCCACCCCATAAATATTTATAATTGATTTAATTACCTTTTTTAGAGGACTTTTTTACTGTTGCAAATTTTTGGTATTGAATAGAAAAACAGCTTGAAGCATTGTACTTTAGGGATTATTTTGATACAATAGTTGTATTTACTACCGTATAGGTGGTTTAGAAAAATTTAATTGTATTTCATTTTCTGTGAAATGCATTTACTACCGTATAGGTGGTTTAGAAAACGAAGAACATATATGCACCCTTAAAGCTCTTTATTTACTACCGTATAGGTGGTTTAGAAATAATTGCATTTTCTGTTCAAGTTCTGATACTTATTTACTACCGTATAGGTGGTTTAGAAAATCATTTTTTAAAGCGGAAATCTCTGATTTTCATTTACTACCGTATAGGTGGTTTAGAAAGCCTAAAGGTTTGTGTGTTTCCCCTGTTGGTTATTTACTACCGTATAGGTGGTTTAGAAAAAAGTCTGATTTTGCGTATTTAGCAAGGTTTGATTTACTACCGTATAGGTGGTTTAGAAAACAATGTCAAGGCAAAGAAAGAATTAAAGATCATTTACTACCGTATAGGTGGTTTAGAAATGTACTGTCCTGTACTGTAAAGTAGTTAAAATATTTACTACCGTATAGGTGGTTTAGAAACATAGCATTGACTTGATTATCCTTTGCATAATATTTACTACCGTATAGGTGGTTTAGAAAATAGATGTCCGATTTAAGAAACATTTTCAGCAATTTACTACTGTATAGGTGGTTTAGAAAGTCCGCCTAAAAGCGGTAAGGGTAAAGGAAGAATTTACTACCGTATAGGTGGTTTAGAAATAACAATATTTATTTAAAATGCGGACACTTCTATTTACTACCGTATAGGTGGTTTAGAAATTTTGGACGGGCTTATTTAAAAACATGTGAGAATTTACTACCGTATAGGTGGTTTAGAAACAACGGTTAAAGCACAAAAGCTTTGTGATAGAATTTACTACCGTATAGGTGGTTTAGAAACAACGGTTAAAGCACAAAAGCTTTGTGATAGAATTTACTACCGTATAGGTGGTTTAGAAATGATAGTGTTCATCTTATTAAAAAAGTGTATTATTTACTACCGTATAGGTG
>WFMP01000226.1 GCA_015489035.1 Candidatus Altimarinota bacterium | reverse complement strand
AATTGCGTTAAGTCAAGAGGTTTTAATATAAAACCGTCTACGCCTATTTTGACACTTTCCAAAAAGTACTCTGTCTCGTTATAAGCTGATAAGACAAGAATAGGTACAGAATTTTCAATCTTGCGCATCTCTTTTGCCATTTCAAGACCATTAAGATTCGGCATATTTATATCAGTGAGTACCATATCAAATTTTTCTTTTTTAAATTTTTCCAAGCCCTCTATACCGTCTTTTGCCGTAGTTACATTCGGACAAAAATGTTTTAAGGTCTCAGTCGTATATAATCTTATATCTTCACTGTCCTCTACATACAAAAGTTTAAACTCTTGACAATATTGTGCACACTTTTGAAGTAAGATTTTATTCATATTACTTATCCTCTTTTTTATCTAAAACTAATGTAAAGCAGGCACCTTGTCCATCCTCATTTACAACCATAATATCACCGCCTATATGCTCTTTCATGATTGTTTTTGACATATACAATCCAAGTCCGGTTCCCTCTTTTTTCTTTTTTGTACTAAAGTAAGGATCAAATATTTTTTCTATAATATCACCCGGTACACCACCGGCATTATCTTTAATTGTAATATATACTTTTTCATTTTTTTCATAGTAGTTTATCCAAACAGTAGGGTTACCCGCCTTCTTTTCCATTAATGCATCTTCTGCATTTTTAATTATATTGAGTAAAACCTGTTTGAGTTCATTAACATAAGTATCTATCACAATATTTTCATCTGATTCTATAATCAAATCAATATTATGGCTTTTTAAAGAACTCTCAATAATCGTTAAGCATCCATTAACAACTTCTTTAACTGTGCTCTTTTGTTTTATTTTCTTCTCTTTAAAAAAATTACGAAAATCATCAATTGTACTTGAGAGGTGCAAAGAGAGTTCATTAATATCTTCAAGTCTTTTTTGAAAATACTCTTCCTTATATTTATTCATCATAATATCAAGACTA
Source organism: Candidatus Altimarinota bacterium (assembly GCA_015489035.1). Taxonomy (GTDB): domain Bacteria; phylum Patescibacteriota; class Gracilibacteria; order Absconditabacterales; family Absconditicoccaceae; genus S009-33. The sequence continues at coordinate 2,459 of WFMP01000226.1, read as the reverse complement.
AGCGTAGAAGCTATACTTGATATTGATGCAAGCGGCTGGCGCCATTGGTGGGCTATCATACTCATCATCTCTCCCATCTGCGCCAAACGGGATTGTTGCAGCATTTGTGTCATATTCTCATTACTTTTTTTCACCTCTAGTGCAACACGCTCTTCCAAATTCAAAGAGAGCTCTTCATAAGCTTTTGCCTTTGTAATATTTTCACTTATGGCGTTATATCCAGTTATTTTTCCATCAGCTTCAATATCAGGGATTATCGTGGTATTTATCCAAAAAAAATCTCCCTTTTTTGTCATATTTTTTATATCACCATTCCAGGTTTTACCTTTTTGTATAGTTTGCCACAAATTTTTAAAAGTCTCTTTTGGCATATCGGGATGATTCAGTATCGTGTGTGGACCGCCTATTAACTCAGTTGCACTATACCCACTTACGTTTTCCAGAGCATGACTGACATAAACAATTCTGCCTTTAAGATCCGTTTTGCATGCAATAATATACTCATCAAAATGTTTTATAAGTCTTTGTGTTTCATTATTCCCATTTGCCAATGCTGAAAATATTTTTTTCATGCTATATCCATCTTTTTAAATTCGCGTATCAGTGCCATTTGTCGATTGGCCAAATACTCTTTAATTTGTAAGTGTTCTTTTGGTGGCAGCTCAAACAGCACTACAACAAAAAAACTGTTTTTATTTTCATCTATTCTGTACACATTTGCTTCTGTGATAATTATAAGTGGCTTGGAATGAAGTATAAGTTTCATTGTTAGTTTTACTGTCCCATTAATATATATTCCAGAAGGTAGCGTATTTATTTTTATTTTTGCGGAGACTTCGGATACATCAACTATTTTCATCTCTGCAAGAATCTTAGTATCATTATAAAACAGCATACATGTATGGTTTGCTTCGGGTTCTAAGCGTATATATTTTCTATCAACAGCACTTCTTGATGTAAAAGCCATGTCATCTATCACTAATTTTTGCTCATCAAAATCAATTTTTTTAATAGATCTACATATAATACTTTTAGGGAAAATCTCAGAACTTATTGTCATAAATTTTGTCAAACTAACAATTTTTAATTGTGCATTTGCTGTTTTGAGCGTCACTGTATCTTCATTCAAATCTACTACAACACCCTTATTGACTATAGTCAGACCTTTATAAAAATTATGAATTTTAAGTTCAGCACAATTTTCTTTGACTATCTTTATAAAAGACATAATTGTTTTTTTATCATATATCAGTTCGTCATTTATTGTTGCATTTTTATCAAAAAGCTGCATCAGATTTAATTCAGTAACATCATCAAACGACAGCACAAGACATTCCTCTTTATTTGGAACTTTTCGTGACTTTAAAATAAGATGGCGCATTTCACCCTGCGCATTTTTCATTTTTGTATGAAAGAGCTTGCCCGGATGCAGGGCTATTTCATCTACCCAGCTTTTTCGGGGGGGGTAACAGCAGTGTAAAGAAATTCTTTATGCTCTAAAAGCAGTGAATCAATATCGCTGTACATATTGTGAAAACTTTGTAAATCGTCAACGCCAAAAAAGTCTAAAAAACATTGATTTGAGAGTATTATATTTTTTTTCTCTATCATAACGACCAAATTAGTTTGATAATTAACAATAGTTTGGAGTTGATTAAAAAACAGTTGTCTGTTTTCATCTTCCTCAATTGCTATGACTGCTTTATAAATAGCATCTACCAAATCCTGTACTTTTGCAGGTTTGTGCAAATACCGAAAAACACCAAGCTCAATTGCCTTATACAGTTGTTCTGACTCGTTATACGCAGATAAGATAATAATTTTGGTATTTGGCTGGGCAGATTTTATTTTTTGTATCATTTCAAAGCCGTTTATTTTAGGCATGTTAATATCTGTGATTACAATTTTTGGTTTAACCCTGCTAAAAAGACTATAGCCCTCCTCTCCGTCTTTTGCCGATATTAGATTGTCAAAAATCCGTCCAAGCAAAGCCAACATATTTTTATGCAGACCTGTATTATCTTCTACATAAAGTAAAGCCAAATCACTTGATACACGTTTTATATATTTAATTTTTTCATTCATAACCCGTCATTTTATCAAAATAGTATTACAAAAAGCAATTTTTACCAAAACCCAAATAATTATACAACATCCTTGTAGCCTATAAAAGTCATAAAGGGTATTCGCTTCAAAGTCTGAGCTCTGTAAGCTAAATCAAATATTCCATCTTAAATTTTATGAGAAGAAAAATTAGTCAGATGCTACTATTAGGATATGTATCAAATAATACATTGCTTATCATTAATGATATACTTGACTATTGATTTAAGAGATGATAGAATTTGCCACAAATATAAAAAAGGCAGTTAATGAATATTTATGTGATAAAACCGCACACAAAAGAGATACAAATAACAGAATTTGACGGCCAGATAACAAGCATCTATACATATTTT
>WFMP01000225.1 GCA_015489035.1 Candidatus Altimarinota bacterium | reverse complement strand
AGACAGCACTTACTCTAGTTACTTTTCCTAAAATATAATTCTGGTTATTCAAAAAATTATTATTTCCTAATATTTTTTCTATCTCTTTCATTATTTATTTTTATTTAAGTAATAAAGTTATTCTTTTAAATTCTCTTATTTTTCAAATAATTCTAAAAAATTTTCTAAAAAAGACAAATATTTAGTATAAACTTGCTCTGTAGTTTCTCACAAATTCTCTAATCTCTTTTTTTGTAACAACAAATGACCTTTGTAATTTCAAGCATCAAAATTATCTATAAAATCTATATTTTTATCAACTCAATGTAAAGTTTGATACATTACATAAAGTAAATAAAACATATAAAGCAAATATCAATCTACCCTATGATATTCATCTGCGGTTTTCATATTCAAAACAAATCATTTTTGATATTTTTTTATAAAATCTGTCAGTATTTCTACTCATTTTCCTTTACCAAATAATTTTCATACTTGCTCTAATTCTTGAAAATCATAATATGGATATACTTTTTTTCAAAGAAATCATTTTTTATAGTAAATATTTTTATCTATATCTATAAGATATTCTTTTTCATTTACTCCGTCAAATCATTCAAATAAGTTCGTAAGGAAATCTACTATATGTTGTTTGTTATTATTAAGTGTATTTAAATTAAAATATAAATCCATAGTAAAAATAGGATAAAAAACTTTTTCTAATAAAATTTTATCATCTATTACAAAAGAAAAAACTAATCAAGCAAAATCTCATAATTTAATGGTTATCGTTTGAAATTTTTTAGTTTTATTATTCTCAATTTTATACTGTAAATTTTCTGATTTAATATAATCTAAACTATATTTTATTACTTGCTTAATCTTATTTAATTCATCTTTCACATCCAATAATGGAGTTTTAAATCTATACACTGTTGCAATATTGTGCATTATTTTTCTTTAATTTTTAAAAGTAGTAATTTATCTGGTTTATATCTTAATATATAATAATATACTCATTTTTGAGAAGCTACTGCAATTGAGTCTACAATAAAAAATAAAGTAAAAAATCATAAAGATAAAAGGAAAAAAGTAATCAAACTTGAATCATTTGTATAACTTCCATAAAACAAACCTAAAATTATAAAAACTAAAAGGAATCTCCACAGATATTTAACGTCTTTTACACTTTTCTTATATTCATAAAAATATTTTATATCTAAAAGTATAAAATATTTTTCTACATCAATTTTATTTTTTAATAGATCATCAGGATTTCAATATAAACAAGAATTATTCTTATAAAGTTGATACCGATAGTCAGAAAAAGAAGAATCTAAATATTTTATATTCTTTCAAAATACATAATTCTGATTATTTAAAAAGTTATCACTAGTAATATAATTCTCATTTATACCATTTTTTTCTAATTCTTTAGCATTTTTTTCATATAATTCTTTGATTTGTGGTTTATATTCTTTATCACTTTTATAAACTGGTATTCCATCTACCATATCTATTATTTGTTTCATTATTATTTTTATTACTTTTTAAAAATTAATTTTAAATTATATCCTGTGATAACCAAAACTATCAAAAGCCAAATTATCATCCAAACACTTTGTGGCAAGATATGTGAAAATTTTGACAAATCTGAACTTGGTCCTACATTAAAATCTTCTATGATATACAAAATAGAAAACACTCACAAAAGTTGTAAAACTAAACTATCATAATCTGTTTTTTTAGCAAGAAAATAAAAACAAACTGCAAAAACAAAAAGCATTAAACTTGTAAGAATATCATGAAACCAAATAATTCCAATAAATACAAACAATCAAGCTAATAAATACAAAATACTATCAGCTAGCTTTTTATTTTTAAATCAGATATAAAGTAAAATATTTCAGAATATAGCCGATCAAATATATCATCACATCAAAACTAAACTTCTAATTCATCAAGAAGTAACAGTATATCAAGCTGTATTTGCATCTATATTTATGCTACTTACACTTCATCAAGTTATAAGAGCAAAAAATGCATGTCCAAACTCATGCAATACAGTAACTATCAAAGTAAAAGGATATATCACATAATGTCCAAATGGCACAAAATATTTCAAAACATAGTATAAAACTACTATTCAAATAAGGATACTTAGGTTATTTTTCATATTTAATAGGTGTTTTCATAATTAAATTAGTTCTTTTACAAGCAATTATCATAAAAATTATCATTATAATAAACAGATGTACCAAAAAAGAAATATTAAATTCATTATTATGATT
>WFMP01000224.1 GCA_015489035.1 Candidatus Altimarinota bacterium | reverse complement strand
ACAGAAAAGTAAATATTTTATCTAACATATGACAAAAAAAATATATAAATATACATAAATGTACATATTGTAAGTTAAAATTCAAGTTGAAAAACAGTTTTAATTAAATATAAATTACAAGTTAATTAAACCCATTTGAGTTTAGCTATCACTAAACAAGGGGAAGGAAGAAATCTAAAATATTAGAAAGTAGAACCTTTCGAAGGTGAAATCCTTTGTTATCAAAACTAAAATTAAGTAAAAGCTTAGGTGGTACCTCACAGAATTGTTTTCTGTGCCGAAGCATCAACACTATAATAATTTATATAAGTTGTTAAAGTTTTGATGCTTTTTTATTATTAAACAACAAAAAAATGAAAATAGCAATATGAACAAAATCTCCTCCCAAAGTAGCAGCAATAGAAGAAGCTATCAAAAAATGTGTTTATTTTGATAAAGAAAATATTGAAATAATACCATTAAAAGTAAGTTCAGATATATCTGATATGCCAATTTCCTTGGAAGAAAATATGAAATGAGCTTACAACAGAGCCTATAATTGCAAAAAAGAAGTCGAAGCTGATTTCTATATTTGAATGGAATGATGAACAAATATAATAGATGATAAAGCTTATTTGTTCGGTGTAGTTTACATACTTGATAAAAATTGAAATTGACATTATGGTGTTTCAAATATGATGGAAGTTCCAGAGTATTTCAGGCAAAAAATCTATGATGAAGGTTTGGAATTATGACCAGTTTTATCAGAAGCTACAAAAGAAGAAAATGCTAGTAAAAAATGAGGAGCTTTCTGACATTGGTCAGATGATATGTTAACAAGAAAAGATCAATTTGTTTTAGCATTTTTAAGCTGAATAGTTCCATTTTTTAATAAGTATTATAAACTTTAAATTATAAAAAGAATTAAAATGACAAAATTCAATAATGTAAATCCAAAACAATCATTTCCTAAATTAGAAGAAGAAATTCAAAAATTTTGGGAGGAAGAAAATATATTTGAAAAAAGTATAGAAAATAGAAGTTGAGAAAGTGAGTTTAATTTTTATGATGGTCCTCCTTTTGCTACTTGAACTCCACATTATGGACATTTACTTGCTGGTACAATTAAGGATGTAATTCCGAGATATCAGACTATGAAATGAAAAAAAGTAGAAAGAATATTTGGTTGGGACTGTCATGGTTTACCAATTGAAAATATAGTAGAAAAAAAACTTTGAATATCTTGAAGAGATGATATAGAAAAAAAAGTTTGAGTGGATAAGTTTAATGAAACTTGTAGAGAAAATGTTCTAACTTACACAAATGAATGGAAAAAAGTAGTAAAAAGAACTTGAAGATGGGTAGATATAGATCACCCTTACATTGCTATGGATCCAAATTTTATGGAAACTGTATGGTGGGTGTTTAAAAAACTTTATGAAAAAGGTTTAATTTATGAATGAAATAGAGTTGTTCCTTTCTGTCCAAGATGTTCTACATCTTTATCAAATTTTGAGGTTGCTCAAGGTTATAAAGATAAATCAGATAAGACAGTTACAGCTAAATTTAAAATATGAGAAAATAGATATATTTTAGCTTGGACAACTACTCCTTGGACTTTACCTGCAAATGTTGGTTTAGCAGTTGGTAAAGATATAGATTATGTAGAAATAAAAGATAAATCAAATGATGAAAACTATATTTTAGCAAAAGATAGATTAAAAAATTATTATAAAAATGAAGAAGATTATGAAATTATAAAAGAATATAAATGAGAAGATTTAACTTGAATAAGTTATGAACCTTTATTAGATATAGTTAAGGATAAAGAAAATTTATGAGAAAATTCTTATAAAGTAGTAATTTGACATCATGTAACTACTGATTCAGGTACTGGTATAGTTCATATTGCACCTTCTTATGGTGAAGATGATTACTTAATTTGAGTAGATAATAATCTTTGATTTATCTCACATATTGATGATAGTGGAAAAACATATTGATTAAAAGATGAATGGAATAGTCATTATGTTTTTGATTTTAATGAAGAAATGATAAACAAATTAAAAGAAGAATGAAAACTTATAAAAATAGAATCTATAACTCATAGCTACCCTCACTGTTGGAGATGTAATACTCCATTACTTTATAGAGGTATTCCAGCTTGGTATGTAAAAGTTACAGATATCAAAGATAAAATGATAAAAAATAATGAAAAAGTTCATTGGGTACCAAAAACTATATGAACTTGAAGATTTGGTAAATGGCTTGAAAATGTTAGAGATTGGAATATTTCAAGAAATAGATATTGGGCAACTCCTATGCCTATTTGGAGAGATGAAGAATGAAAAAATATTGTAGTTGTATGAAGTGTAAAAGAACTTTATGAATTAAATAAAGATTTTTGACAAATAGATAAACAAGGTGATAAATACGTTTATACAAAAACATGACAAGAAGTAGATTTACACAAACATTTTGTAGATGAAATTTTAGTAAAAGATCCAGTAAGTTGAAAAACTTTAAAAAGAATACCAGAACTGCTAGATGTTTGGTTTGATAGTGGGTCTATGCCATACTCTCTTGCAAGAATTATAGCCAAAAGAAAATATAATATGTCTTCAGAAGAATTTTTCTGAAAATTAGAACAAATATTAACATACACAAAAGAAAATAATACTTCATACGACTATAGAACTGCACAAGTTGAAAAAGAATTAAAAGATGTTTTTAAATTTCCCGCAAACTTTATTGCTGAATGACAAGACCAGACAAGAGGTTGGTTCTATACTTTAAATGTTTTATGAACTGCATTATTTAATAATACTCCATTTTATAATGTGATAGTAAATGGAATATTACTTGCAGAAGATGGTAAAAAAATGTCTAAATCATTACAAAACTATCCTGATCCAATGGCAGTTGTAAATAAATATTGAGCTGATGCTATGAGATTTTATTTAATGGGATCTCCATCAGTTCAAGCACAAGAATTAAGATTTTCTGAAAAAGGTGTTGATGAAGTTGTTAGAAAAGTAATTTTACCATTGTGGAATACTTACTATTTTTTCACAACTTATGCAAATATTGATTGATTTGATCCAGAAAAAGATTTGATAGAAAACAAAGAAAATAATCTTGATACTTGGATTTTATCTGAACTTAATAAATTGATAAAAAATGTAGATAGCACTCTATCAAATTATACTATCATGCCAGCTTCAAAATATATCATAGAATTTATAGATATGCTTACAAACTGGTATATTAGAAGAAGCAGAAGAAGATTTTGGAAAAGTGAAAACGATGGTGATAAAATACAAGCATATAGCACACTTTATGAAGTGTTAACAAAATTAACTCAAGTTTTGGCACCATTTTCTCCATTTATTACAGATTATATTTACAAAGATCTAACCAAAGAAGAATCTGTTCATTTATCTGATTATCCTACATTTGATGATAATAAAATAGATGAAGATTTAAATTTTGCTATGAAAACTACACAAAATATAGTTAGTTTAGGATTATCTTGGAGATCTAGAAATAAAATTAGAGTAAGACAACCTCTTGCTTGGGTACAAATTACAGAAGATTTACCAGATTACTACAAAGAAATTATTAAAGAAGAACTTAATGTAAAGCAAGTAATAGTTTCTACAGATTTGGCAAAAGAAATTGCAAAACCAGAAGGTAGAAAAATATGACCAAAATATGGTAAAAATGTTCAAGTAATCATCAAAGCTGCAAAACAATGAGATTTTACAAAACTTGAAAACGGTAAAATACAAATAAATACTGAAAATTGAGAATTTATTTTAGAACAAGATGAATACACAGTAGAATTTGTTCCACAAGATGAAAATTTAGATTTAGAAGCTGGATTTGGTGTAGTAGTTGCTTTGGATAAAAATATTACAGAAGATTTATTACTTGAAGGTTATGCAAGAGATATTGTAAGATTTGTTCAAGAAGCTAGAAAAGAAGCTGATTATAATGTTGCTGATAGAATTCAAATTTCTATAGAATGAGATGAAACTATTTCAAAAGTATTAGAAAAATACAAAGATTATATCGAAAAAGAAACCTTATCTACAGTAGTTGAAAATATAGAAAATCCAGATATTACAAAAGATAGTAAGTTTGAAGATGAAGAAATATTATTAAAGTTAAAGAAATAAAGATTTAGTTAAGGTAAAAAAATATAATGAGAATACTTTTATAAAATAATAAAAATTAATGACTGATACAATAAATCCATTTATAAATGCACAAAAACAAATCAAAAAAGCATGTAATATGTATAAAAATTGTAAAAATGATGAGAATCAATACGAATTACTTTCTCACCCAAGAAGAATATTAAAAATAAATATTCCTGTAAGAATGGATAATTGAAAAATTAAAACTTTCATAGGTTATAGAGTACAACACAACAATGCAAGATGACCTTTCAAATGATGAATTAGATTTCATCAAGATGTAAATTTATATGAAGTAAAAGCTCTTTCTGTGTGGATGAGCTTCAAATGTGCTGTAATAGATATTCCTCTTGGTGGAGCTAAATGATGAGTTATAGTAAATCCAAAAGAACTTTCTACAAATGAATTAGAAAGATTATCAAGATGATATGTAAGAGAAATTTACAAATATTTATGACCAGATACAGATGTTCCAGCTCCAGATGTAAATACAACTCCTCAAATTATGGCTTGGATGATGGATGAATACTCAAGATTGGTATGAAAATATTCTCCTGGTAGTTTTACCGGAAAACCTTTAACTTGTGGTGGTTCAAAATGAAGATGAAAAGCTACTGCTCAAGGTTGAGTTTATGTTTTGGAAGAAAGTTTAAGACAAAAAAATGATAATTTAGATTGAAAAAAAGTAATTATACAATGAGCCGGTAATGCTGGTTTAACTATGGTTCAACTTTTAAAAGAAAAATGAACTATTCTAGTTTGAGTTTCTGATTCAAAATGATGAATTTACAATAAAAATGGATTAAATATAGAAGAAATAGTAAATCTAAAATCTTCAAGAAAATCTGTAATAGAATATAAAGATGCAAAACAAGTTTCAAATCAAGAATTGTTAGAACAAGAATGTGATATTTTGATACCTGCTGCACTTGAAAATCAAATTACAGAAAAAAATGTAAACAATATAAAAGCACAAATCATCTTAGAACTAGCAAACTGACCTACCACTCCAGAAGCTGATGAAATTTTATTTAATAAAAATATTTCAGTTATACCAGATATTTTAGCAAATTCTGGATGAGTAATGGTTTCATACTTCGAGCAAGTACAAAATAACATAAATTTTTACTGGGAAGAAAAGGAAGTTGAAGAAAAATTATTCAAAAAAATTACTTATGCTACAGAACAAGTATGGAAATTAGCACAAGAAGAAAATACTACTCTAAGAAATTCAGCTTACATCATAGCTATGAAAAGAATATTGAATGCAATGAAAGATAGAGGAGAATTTTAAATTATTAATTATAAAAAAATGGATTATTTCAAAGAAAGTTTAAAGTTACATGAGAAATTACAAGGTAAGATTGAAACCTGTAGTAAAATGAAAATTGAAACAAAAGATGATTTAGCTTTAGCTTATACTCCTTGAGTAGCTGAACCTTGCAAAGAAATTGCAAAAGACAAAGAAAATGCTTACAAATATACAATAAAATCAAATACTGTTGCTGTAATTTCTGATGGAAGTGCAGTTTTAGGTTTATGAAATATTTGATGACTTGCTTGACTTCCAGTAATGGAATGAAAATGTAATTTATTCAAAGAATTTGCTTGAGTAAATGCATTTCCTATAGTTCTTGATACACAAGATACTGAAGAAATTATAAATATAGTAAAAAATTTAAGCATAACTTTTGGTTGAATAAATTTAGAAGATATTTCAGCTCCAAGATGTTTTGAAATAGAAGAAAGACTTAAAAAAGAATTAAATATTCCTGTATTTCATGATGACCAACACTGAACTGCAATTGTGGTTTTAGCTTGAGTAATCAATTCTTTAAAAGTAACTTGAAGAAACAAAAAAGACTTGAAAATAGTAGTAAATTGACTTTGAGCAGCCTGAACAGCTATTATAAAATTATTACATAACTATTGACTAGAAAATATTGTAGTTTGTGATAGTAAATGAATAGTTTCTTCTTCAAGAGATAATTTGAACAAAGAAAAACAAGAAATTTTAAAAATCACAAATCCAGAGGATATTTCTTGAACTTTGGCAGATGCAGTTGTTTGAAGAGATTTATTTATTTGAGTTTCAGCTCCTTGAGTTTTAACTTGAGAAATGGTAAAAACTATGAATACTGATCCAATCATTTTTGCTATGGCAAATCCTACTCCAGAAATTATGCCTGAAGAAGCTAAAAAAGCTTGAGCAAAAATTGTTGCAACTTGAAGAAGTGATTATCCAAATCAACTTAATAATGTACTTGTTTTCCCTTGATTATTTAAATGAGCTTTAAAAAATAGAGTTGTTCAAATTACAGAAGAACACAAGATAGCAGCTGCACAAGCTCTAGCAAATTATATAAAAAATCCAACTGAAGATAAAATTATTCCAAGTCCACTTGATAAAAATGTAGCTGATATCATAGCTTGAGTAATAAAATAAAAAAATGAAGCCTAGCTTAAATTGCTAGACTTTTTTAAATAATAAAATAAATATTTTCTATAAGATTTCTCAATATTTTAAAATATCTTCAAAATAAAACTCAGTTTCTATATCTTTTTTACAGTCTTCACATGGTCATTGTTCATATCATTTAAGAATTATATATCAGTTAACAATATTAAATTCTTTATCTTTTACTTCAAATATTACTATATATCCTACACTAGCAGTAATGCTTATATCTTTTTTAAATTTTATTCTTCCAGTAAATTTTATTTTTTCAGAAGTTAACTCTTTAATTGATTCTTCAATTTCCATTTTTTCTTCCAACTTCTTGTTTAAAAGAGTTTCTCTAAATGCTATTGTTTCAAATAAATGTTGTTTTGTTATATTTGTTATTCCTTTTTTTTTGATTAATTTCTTCTATTTATTCTAAATCTTTATTTATTGCTTCTCCCAAAATTTTTCTTTTAATAATAAATTAGCCCTAACAATTATCTAATTCTTCTTCTAATCTAG
>WFMP01000223.1 GCA_015489035.1 Candidatus Altimarinota bacterium | reverse complement strand
CAAAATAGTTTTACATCAAGATTTATCTCAAGCTATAATATCTTTTTCACTATCACCTATCATAAAAGATTTTTTCAAATCAATATTTAAATCTTTTTGTGATTGTAAAATCATTCAATTATTCGGCTTCCTACATTCACTGTCTCAAGAGAAATCAGGATGATATGGGCAAAAATATATTTCATCAAACTTTAAATCAAGTTGTTCTTCTAGTTCTTTCATAAATTTCCAAAAATCCTTTTCAGTATAATATCATTTATCAATTCAAGCTTGATTTGTAATAATCACAAGTAAATATCATTTCTCTTTCAAATTTTTCAATATTTTTCAAATATTTTTTTCAACTAATTTACAATTTTCTGAATAAAAGTTTGGATAAACACTTTCATCAGTCAAAGTTCCATCTCTATCTAAAAATACAGCTTTTTTCATAATAATCTAATTATTGTTTAAACATAATATTTTCTATTTCCTCACAAATTGTATGATAAATAGTCATATGACATTCTTGTATTCTTGGAGTATTATCTGAAGGAACAATTAAATTATAATCACATAATTCTTCCATTTTTCATCATCATTTTCAAGTTAATCAAATTGTAATAAGTCATTTTTGCTTTGCTAATTTTAAAGCTTTTATAATATTTTTAGAATTTCAACTTGTAGATATTCAAATAAAAATATCTCAGAAATTTCCTAATCATTCAAGTTGTTTTGTAAAAATCTCATCATATCAATAATCATTTCAAATTGCTGTTAAAATACTTGTATCAGTAGTTAAAGCAATTGCTGGTAAACTTCTTCTTTCAAGTTTGTATCTACCAATAAGTTCAGCAGCCCAATGCTGTGAATCTGCTGCTGATCATCCATTTCAAGCTATTAAAATTTTGTTTCAATTTTTTAAGCAATTAATTATTACATCAATTACTTGATTTAAATTTTGTTCATTTTCTTCTATAAAATCAGTTTTTATTTGAGCTGATTCTGTGAAATAATCTCTTGTATTCATAATTTTCTATAAATCAATAAATAAATCTTATTTAAAAAATTTTGTCCATATCATTTTCAAAGCAATATTTATAGCATTTCAAGAACTTTGTCATTTAGATAAACTGTATTCAGTATATTTTATATTTACTGGTACTTCCTTAAACTTTAATTTCTCACTTGCTATTTTATCAATAAGTTCAGAAGAATATTCAAATCCATCAAGAGTTAAGTATATTTTTTTTATAGCAGACACGGTAAGCATTCTATAACCATTATGCGGATCTGAAACTATAATTTGAGAAATAAACAAAGTAAAAATTTTGGCTAAAGATAAGATAATTTTTCTATGGAAAGGCATATTTTCACTAGATCAACCAATAAATCTTGATCAAATAATTACTTGTAAATCTTTATCCTTTTCAAATTCATTTATAAAATTATTAACATCATTGATATCATGCTGACCATCAGGATCAAAAGTAATCACATAACTAAAATTATATTTTTGATAATATCTTCTTACAAATGTAAATCATGTTTCCAAAGCAGCTCATGCTCATCTATTTATAGAATGTCTTAAATAAAAAATATCATTTCTATTTTCCAATTTTTCATCAGTTCCATCTTTTGAACCATCATCTACTATCAAAATTTTATTGAATCATGCTTTTTTGAGGACATCTATAGTATTCAACAAATGATCTCATTCATTATATGTCCTGATGAGAAAAAGTATGTTATTTTTATTTATTTTCATTTCTAAATTTAAATTCTAAAAATGCCATTTCTCTAATAATTTTAGTATTAGTTTGTCTATTTTCTTCTACTTTATTCAATACATTGATAAGCATATAAGTTAAAAAAATTATACTCAAATATATGAGAACATAAGCTCATCTTGACACTCAAAATAACTTTCAAAAATAATGTAATGATGGAGGATAAACTGTAAATACGACTAATGCAACACCTGCCAACATCAAAATAAAAATCTGAAAAATCGTTAATCTTCTTTTTTTGAGAAAATCATATCAGATTAAAACAAGTATAAATCAACTTACTATAAAAAATAATTGTAATAAATTCATTAAACTATTAGTGATTATTTATAAATTACTATGTTTATAAAAAAAAAGTAAATAAATTCAACTATACTACACTTTTTAAAAAATCTTATATTGAAATATATTTTTGTTTTATTAGAATTATACAAACATTTAAAATATATTTATAATAAATATGATATCAAATACAGTTTTAAAGGCAAAAGAGTATGTTTCTAAGTTAATTTCTCCTCTTAAAGAAAAATGATATGAATTTCATAATTTGGATCATACTTTATCAGTTTATAAAAGAGCAAGTTATCTAGCAATTCAAGAATGATTAGACGAAGAAATGCAAGAAATAGTTCAATTAGCTGCATTATTTCACGATACTTGATTTGTTAAACAATATGATAATAATGAATCTATTTGAGCAGAAATTGCTGAAAAATGGTTAAAAGAACAGAATTATCCTGAAGATAAAATAGATATTATCAAACAAACAATATTAGCAACAATACCTGATGATAAAGAGCCTGAAAGCATATTACAAAAAATAATAAAAGATGCAGATTTAGATAACTTATGAAATAAAAGTTTTACTCGATGTAATTTAAAATTAAAGCAAGAACTTGAAAGTATAAAATGATTGGATATCTCTGTAAATGAACGGTTAAAAAATACTTATAATTTCATATCTTGATTAAAATTTCACACCCAAACTCAAATTAAAGAAAGACAAAAAACTTTTGAAGAAAACAAAAAAATACTAAAAAATAAAATCTAAAGTGCTAAACAAAAAACTAGCACTTTTTTTTAATCACTCAATTCATCTATTTGTTCTTGTGATAAATTAGAAAATCTCATAATAGAATTTTCAAAATATAATGGCACCTCCCCTGTTGGTCAGTTTCTATTTTTTCTGATAAAAATATCTGCTATGTGCTTTCTATCTGTTTCAATATCATAGTATTCTTCTCTATAAAGCATAAACACCATATCTGCATCTTGTTCAATTGCTCAAGACTCTCTCAAATCTGAAAGTTGTGGTCTTTTATCTGGACGAGATTCTACAGCTCTGGAAAGTTGTGAAAGTGCAATTACTGGAATTTTCAACTCCCTAGCCATTTCTTTTAATCATCTTGAAATCTCTGAAATTTCTTGAACTCTGTTTCATGCAAAACGGTTTGATCAAGTCATAAGTTGCAAATAATCAATAATAACTAGATCAAGTCATCACTTCTCCATTTTAATTTTTCTCAATTTTGATTTAATCTCCTGAACTGTAGCTCATCATTTATCATCTAAATAAACATTTGCTCACCCAAGTTTTTCCATAGCATTACCTATTTTCATAAAATCATTGTCTTGTAAATCTCATTTTGCTATCTGTCTCATAGGTATTCAACTAAGCATACTTATCATTCTATCTGCCAATTGTTCAGAACCCATTTCTAATGAGAATATTGCAACTGATTTTCATAATTTGGTAGCAGCATTTTCAGCTACATTCAAAACTAATGATGTTTTACCCATAGCAGGTCTTGCAGCCAAAATAATAAGTTCTCAAGGTTTAAATCATCAAGTAACTTTGTCTAATAAATCATATTTTGATAATGTAACATTTTCAGTAATAGATTCAGGATTTTCTGCAATTTTATAATATTCTTCATATCTTCAAGATAAAATATCTTTGATATGGACAAGACTATCATTCATTTGAAATTGAGTTAATCACATTATCTTTTTCTCTATAGTTTCCAATATTTCAGCAACTGGTTTTTGTTCATAAACTTCTCATATCATATTTTGAGAAACTTTCAAGATTTGTCTTAAAATTGATTTTTCTTTCACTATCTTTGCATAATCTCACACTCAAACACTAGTTGGTAAAAACAATGAAATATCATATAAATATTGCATTCATCAAATATTATCTATCTCCTTTTTTTTTGTAAGTTGATCAGAAACTGTTACTACATCTATAGTTTTCCTAGCAAAAAATAAATCATGTATTGCTTGATAAATTATTTTATGCTCTCTTGAATAAAAATCATCTGCAGTAATTCAATATCATTCAATATTAAACATATTATCATTATCGATAAAAATAGCACTCAAAAGTGCTTTCTCAGTTTCTATACTATGTGGAGGCAATTTTATATCATCTAATGTAGCCATCAAAGAAAATTATTAACTAAAAAAATATCACTGCTTATGTTTTAATAGTTTTATGTTTTTTTTCAAATCTATTTAAAAAATCTTAAAGAAAAACATTAACTATATCTTAAAAAGACAATTTCAATACATTTACAAATTTTATTCATTCTTTTTCCTGTCTCTTATACACATCTGACGCT
>WFMP01000222.1 GCA_015489035.1 Candidatus Altimarinota bacterium | reverse complement strand
AGCTTGACGCCCTTGCACTTCGAGCAAAACCAATTATCATGACAATGGTATCAAATGCTTTAGCACTTCTTCCCATCGCTTTAGCCATAGGAACAGGAACACAGATTATTCAAGATTTGGCTATTGCAATTATGGGTGGTTTACTTTTTGCGATTATAATTAACTTATATATTATTCCACTCTTTTTTCATTTTATAAGGATTCGATAATTGATGCGCATTTTTATTTTGCTAAATGCCTTTTTTGCACTAGCTGTGGCAGATACTTATAATGTAAAGATGATTAAAAAAATTCAAAATACAAAAGATATAAGTCAAACTTTTTCATTTGCAGTATATGGCGACAATAGAGGAAGAGATGATATTTTACTCTCTATCATCAAGAGTGTAGATAATGACAACGAGATACTTTTTTCCATAAACAATGGAGCCACTTGCAGATTCAATAATCACAAATAGATAATTTCTCTTCATAGGAATTTTTGAGCTTAAAAAAAACTCATTGAGCTATGATTCTTGAGATTTCATCTCATTATTACTATATTTTTAAAAGATGTTCATTTTTACTCCGTGTTTTATATGTTGATGTTTAAAAGTAATTCTATTTTTTGACTTTGATTAGACCTTTATATAACAAGCTTCAAGCTTTGATGAATACAGATTGAGAGTATTCCAAAGGCAAGAACTGAAGCTACTTTAGTAGCTCCCTGATAATAAATTTTATCACATCCGAAATCATCTTTTAGATACTTGTTTACTCTTTCTACCATACTTCGTTGGTTATAGTGTTCTTTATCAAGGTCTAATTGCATATTAAGATATTTGAATGTATCTTTTTCATGTTTGATAAGTTCAACTTTTGCTTTAAGCTCTTTTGAGTTTTTAGGGTTAATATCAATTAATGGACGATGTCCAAGCTTCATTGAAAAGTCTCTAATAATATCAGCGTCATATCCAGCATCTTGTACATCATAAAGATAATTCACTCTTTTACTTGTCTCTTGCATCAGAGGCAGTGCCACAGAACTATCATGAACATTAGCACCTGAATAAAATGCTGTAATTGGTATATCACCATCTACAGCGCTAATATGAAGTTTACCGCCTATCCAAACTTCACGATTACCTTTTGAATTCTGTTTAATACCTGCACCGCAAGTAGTAGATACCAAAGTAAGCTTTTCCTCGACGGTTTGCATCTTCTCTTGTTGTTCTAATATTTTTGGTTTAATAGGCTCTCTCACTTCACCTTTTTTTGGTCGTCCTCTCTTCTTTGGCTTTATCTTCTCTTTCTCAATTTTTATAACTTTTTCACGCAGTGGTATTTTTGTTGCATCGCTTGCATTATAAAAAAATAGCTTCTCTTTTAAATACTCTGAAACAAATTGTTCATGACTCTTTTGAGCAATTTTCATTGCACTTAACTCATGAAAAATTCTACTAAATTTAGATTCACTGGGAATATCTCTTTGATATCTCCACCCACATAAGAGTCTTAGTGTTCGATCAATACGCAGTCTATCGATCAAATCTCTTGTTGTTTGTAAGTTATAAACACTCTTCGCAATAAAAGCTCTTGCACACTCTTCTCTATCTTTTGGAGTATTTGTAATAGAGATAACTGTAATATGTTTTTCTATCTCTGCAAAATCTAAAATTGTAATAAGTTTGTGTTCTTTAGAAGATAACTCTTCTACTCTTAATGTTTCTTTTAATTGTGGAAACAGTGAGTGCTCAAGATTGAGAAGTCTATTCAAGATTTTAGAAAAAGGTGAAGATGTTTTAGGTACAATAGTTTTCATAAAAAGTCTTTAGTTTTATTTTTTAAAGCTGTTTTTTTTGTGGTAAAAAATTATAGCATTTATCAAATATAAAAGGCTTTTTTAACTTCGTTAAAACTTAAATTCTAGGTTGCTCTTTGTAATCTGCAAGTGACTCTAGGAATAAATGATTTTCAAAAAGTTAAAGAATATGTAAATGAATTACTAAAAGTACTTAAAGAAAAAGAATATGTAAATATAATAAATAATGGTTTTACAGAGCGTGATTATATAATCACTAAAGGTTTAGATTTTGATGAATGGGAAAAACAATATTCTAGTAATCAAGTATCAAGTACTCAAATTACTAATAATATTGGGACTATGACAAATTCAAATTTACAACAAGCAACAAGTTCAAGCAACCAGAGTATTAGCT
>WFMP01000221.1 GCA_015489035.1 Candidatus Altimarinota bacterium | reverse complement strand
TGTACACCACTTCTGCTTCGCACTTTAAAACCTAATGCTATAATCATATCGAGGTTATAATGCTCTACATTATAATTTTTACCATCACTGGCAGTTGTTCGGTAATTCCGAACAACTGAATCTTTATCTAACTCTTCATCTTCAAAAATAGCTTTAATATGTTCACTAATGGTTGATTTGGACTTGCCAAAAAGCTCACAAAGTTGCTTTTGACTAAGCCAGAGTGTTTCATTTTCTAGGGTCACTTCAAGTTTTGTTTTACCATTTGGAGTTTGGTAGATTAGGATATTAGAATTAATCATTGTGAAGCTCCTAATATATTCTCAATATCAGCGAACATCGTATTAAATTCATCAACCTCAATTGGATTTTCTTCATTTTCAGTTCCATTATGCATTTGACCACCAGAAACACGACTATGAATTTCTTTTAATCTATCAATAATATTTGAATCATTATTTATTTTTTTTAATTCATCCCAAGCTATTCTGCTATTTTTATTACTATATTTTGTAGGTAACTGACCATGAAAAACTACTTCATCAATTACACATTCAACTGTTTTTCTTAATAAACTTGCAACTTTCAATTCCTCTGAAAACGGTGATTTTTGTAAAAGTTTTTTTGCTTCTGATATGTGGACTTTTGCTTTATTTGCTTTATAATTATTTAAGACACCTTTTGCATCTTTGCCTTCGCTACTTACTTGATAAATTCTTATATGTTTACCTCTTGATTTATTACAATCAGTATCAATTGTTTTACAAACATGATTTTCTTTTGAGGTTTCAAAAGCATCAAGGAATAATCTATTATGATTAAATAAAATTACTTGATTATCTAATTGTAATAACCTTTGTGCAAATCTTCCTGCTATTTTATGGTCAAGACTATTAACAGGATCATCAAGGATTATTGGATTTTTAGCTTTTTGTATTTCTACTTCTGCAATAAATAATGCCAATGCAACTGCTTTTTGTTCACCTTCACTTAATACAGCTTTTATGTCATTATTTTTTACAAGAGAGAGTTTAGTACTAGTAGTTCCTTTGCCTCCTTTTGCATTTTCAATATTAACATTTAGATGGCTATATCCTAAAAATTTCAACTCTTCTTTGAAAGTTTCTTTTAGTGTTTCTGTCAATAGGTTATAATGTGCTTTTTTAGATAGTTCCGTAATGCTTCTTGTATTTATTTTATCTGCTTTATTTTTTAAACTTTTTTCAAAAAAGTCAACTTCAAGCCAATTAATGATATCTTCTTTTTGATTACAGATAGACTCATTTTCTTGAAGTTGCTTTAATGTATTTTCTATTTTCTTTATAACTTCTGCTTTTTCACTATCCTCTTTAGATAGCTTTGCTATTTTTGCTTCAATCGCATCTGATATATTTTTCAGTTTCGATAAAATAATTTCAATATTGGGTAAATTATGTTTACTTTCCAAATCTTCATTATTTAATTTTTCCAATAATTTTTCTTTTTCTGCAGATAAAATTTTATGAATAGAATCAATTATTTCAAAAAGTGTTTTTTGGGTTGTTTCATCTTTGTGTTCTTCAAGAATTTTTTTAATATTAGGTTCAATGGTCAAATTTATAGATAGCTCATTAACTGCTTTTTTTAAAGTCTTTATTTTTTTTAACGAATCATTTAATTTTTGTTCAGATCCATCTTTCAAAAACTCTCCATACGATTGTAACAATTTGGTTGCATTTTCATCTTGAAGTGGCTGACGACAATAAATGCACACCTTATCACTATCATCAACTTTTAACTTATATTTTTCTCCCGCCTTAATAAACTCTTTCCATTCAGGATTATCATTGCCTTGAATACTTGATAGTATTTCAAATTGTTTTTTAGCCAACTCATTAGCTTTTCTATTCTTTATAAGTTTTTCTAATTCTATTTGAGTATATACAAAGTTGTTAGATAACTCTTTATGTATTATTTCTATTGTATTTTTAATACTATCAATAGCTTTTTTATCATTCTTTTTTAACTTGATTTTATCTTGAATATTGAGCTGTTTTAAATTTGATAGTTCTTTTTTTGAATCAATAAGTTTTTTTGAATTTTTTTCTGAAAAAACAAATAATTCTTTAATTTTATTTTTTACTTCTTCTGAAACTTGATGTTTTTCAAAAGATGATTTTATTTCAT
>WFMP01000220.1 GCA_015489035.1 Candidatus Altimarinota bacterium | reverse complement strand
TCCTCAATGAAAAAAAGCAATTTTTAATATTTTGTTTTATGTTGAGTTAGTAGTTTTAGTTTGTGGAATATTATTTTTTGTTTGAAAAATTTCTCAAAATGTAATGTATCATATTTTTGTATTTTTCTTACAATTTGAGAGTTTGTTTGTGTTTTATAAATTACTTAAAACTTGATTATTTTTACCCAAAAAAACTGCAAGAGTATTAATCTTAGCTTGAATAGTTATTTTAGGTTTATTTACAATATTTTTTAAATTATATTTTACTCAAACTTTACTGTATATTGTGCTTCCTATATTGTTTGTGCTGTTTCCGTTGTATGTGCTTTTTCGGAATTTTATAACTGCTGGATTTTTTGATTACAAGAAAGAACAGATTTTTAATAGAGCTTGAAAAAAAACAAAAAAATTAAAAACTAATATAATTTGAATTACTTGAAGTTTTGGAAAAACATCTATGAAAGAGTTTTTAGCTGGATTGTTAAGTTGTAAATATAATGTTTTGAAAACTCCAAAAAATATAAATACTGAAATATGAATTTCTAACTTAATTTTGAATACTAATTTTGAAAAATATGATTATTTTGTTTCAGAAATGTGAGCTTATAGAAAATGAGAAATTAAGAGATCTTGAGAGATTTTGAATTACAAAGATGCTTTTGTAGTTTGAATTTGAAATCAACATATTTGACTTTTTGGTTCCCAACAAAATATTTTGGAAGCTAAGTTCGAAGCTGGATACAAAGTATTGGAAAATAATTGAAAATTATATGTAAATGTAAAGTTAAAATCTATAAATTGAAAAATTATTTTAAATGAAAAAGAGTATGATATTCCTGAAATTTATCAAAAACTTTTGGATAATAAACAAGTGGTATTTTACTGAATTTGAGATAGTGCAGATTATAGTATAAACATAGAGAAAATAGATAAAAAATGAACCTATTTCAAATTTTATAAAAAATGAAAAGATTTATTTGGTAAATTGTTGTTTGTAAAAGTCTTGTGAAAATGACAAATGGAAAATTTAGCTGGTGCAATGGCTTATTTGTTTGAAAATAATTGGGATAACCAAGAAATAGAAAAGTGTTTGGACAATATTCAACAAGTAGATAAAACTTTGAAAATAACAGTTAAAAATTTATGAGTAGAAGTAAAATGAAAAGATGAAAAAGCAATTTACATAGATGATAGCTACAATTTGTCTGTAAATGGTTTGTTAAATGGAGTAGAATTGATGAATGAGTTTGACTGAAAAAAAGTCTTGGTGATGGATGATATTTTGGAATTATGAAAAGATGCAAAACAGATTCATTATGAATTGTGAAAAAAACTTGCTCAAAAGATAGATAAACTTTTGTTTGTATGAGTAAATTATAAAGAAGATATTGTAAAATGACTGAAAGATGGTTGATTTAGTTGAGAAATTTTAGAAAAGTTTCCTTCATACTTTGTCGAAGCTACGGTTATCTTGTTTGAGGGAAAAAAGGCTTGAAGATATATGAAATAGTTTTAAGTCCGGACTTTTAAATTTTTTTTTGACAAAAAAGTATAAAAAAGTATAATAAACTTGAAAAGTGAGTAATATTTACTAAAAGTAAAGTATGTATTTATAAATTAAAATGAATAAAAAATGGCATTAGACGGATGAGCAACATTAAATAATTTGAAACATCAATGTGAAAGTTTAAAACCTGGGACAGAGTATGTAATTCAAATGACACAAGAAGAATTGAATAAACATTTTCAATGAAAATTAAAAGATGGTAGTTTTTTTGAATATGATTCTAAAAAAAACAGATAATTATTTATAAACCTAAAAAAGAAAAGATACCTTGTGTAGAAGGAGTTTTGAATTCTTGAATGGATGTACAAAATGCAGTAGATGTTTGTTCAGATGATATAAAAAAGGAAGTTGTTTGAGATAAAGAATTCTTTTTTATTATTATGCAAAAGATTTTATTATTAATCGAAAAAATTTAGCTGATGAAAGTTTAAAAGAAAATTGATATTGAAAATATTTAGAATGAAAAGAAGTTAGAAAACTTATTTATAAGCTTGATAAAGGTCTTAATTTAGTTATTAATTT
>WFMP01000219.1 GCA_015489035.1 Candidatus Altimarinota bacterium | reverse complement strand
CAAAATATATTATCATATTCCTCCAAAAAAACTTTTTTCAGGAAATTTAGTTATAGCAAATGCTATCAAACCTATCAAAGTTCCTTTAAAAATTTATATTAAAAAAATACCTTCAAAATATACTTATGCTTGAATAGAATGAAATTTGATGAATGTAATACCTAAAAATGGTTATTGGGGACATCATATTAGTATTGGTTATAAAAATTTAAAAGAATTTGATTTATATTTTCAAAAATGTACTTTAAATCCAAATGTTAATGTAAATAAAATTGAAAGATATAGTTTAGATATAAATTTATTGAAATGTAAGTGAAAAATTATTCATAAAATAGTAAAAAATGAAAAGTGAGAATATTGGAAAGAAAATTGGATAGATTACACACTACCAAAAGAATTAAATAATACATCTTATTTTAAAGTGTCTTTCTATAAAAATTTTTCACAATGAACTAAATATTTCAAAAAAACAAATATTTGAATAACTACAAAAAAAGCAGGTAAAAAATATTATATTTTTGCAAACAATTTTAATAATGGAAATTTTATTACATGAGCTACTATCTTATTTTACAAATTAAGTAAAAACACTTTTAAATTAGCATATGCTCAAGCATTAATAAATGGTGAAGCAATATTTACATGAGGTGATATAGCTTTAGTTCAAATTAAAAAATGAGATGATGAAACTTATTCTATAGTCTCAAACTGATGACGGTATCGGTCAGACAATTCTAATATAAAAATAAATGATAATATAAATAGTTCTGATATATGACAAAATAATAATTGATGAAATACAAATACTATAAAAATTTATGGTTATACAGATAGATGACTTTACAAAGCTGGTGATAATATATTTTTTGCTGGTTGGGTAAGAAATCTAAAAAATAAAACTTCTATATCCAAATGAAAAGTTGTAGTAAAACTTAAATATTATGGAAATGAAATTTCAAAAACAGAAATAAAAGATTTAGATAGTTTTGGTGGATTTAAATGAAAATTTACTTTACCAAAATCTGCTGAATTATGAGTTTACCAAATACAATTTATATTTTCAAATAATATTACATATTCACAAGATATAAAAATAGAAGAATTTCAAAAACCAGTGTTTTTCTCAAAAAATAAACTTATAAATCAAAATTGAAAAATATTTTTAAAATTAAATCCACAATATTATTTTGGTGGTAATTTAAAAGATTATGATTTATCAGTAAATTGGGAATTAAAAGGTAAAGATATTTGTTGGGATTGTCGGTGGTGGAATGATAAAGAATATTATTATAATTGGTCTTTTAAAAATAGTATTTATTCTGGTTGAAAAAATGATTTCAATAACTTAAAAAATGAAACTGTATTAAAAATAATAAATTTAAATAAATTAAAAAACATTTCATACAAAATAACTTTAAAAGCAAATATTACTATAAAAGATAATAAAACTGATGAAAAACATTTTTATACAGAATATTTTACTGTAAATCCTCCAATTTTAATTTGACTTAAATGACAACCAGTAGATCGGATTTATAATTCTGATATTAAAAATAATAAATATAAAATTGAATGAAAAATAGAGAATAAAAAAAATATAAAATGAATTAAAACTCACTATTCTATTTATAAAAAGAATTTTAGTTATTCAGAAGAAAAGTGAGTAGATGGATCTTATTATTATGTAAATGACGAAAAATTTTATACAATCAAAACTTGAAATTTAGAATCTAATAAAAATTTTAGTTTTGAAATTCCTATTAGTGGAGAAGCAGAATATTTTGCTAGAGTTTGGACAGAAAAAGATGGAAAAATCTTGTGAGAGGTTCAAAAAAGATTTTATTATTATGATTGGTCTTATGACGATCGATATTATAATGATTGATATATGTGAGATCATAAAAACAACATTACACTTGATGTAAATGTACCTAAAAAAGAATATAAATTAAATGAAAAAATCCCTGTAAATATAAATCCATACATAAAATGAGCAAAAGTCTTAATTACAGTAGAAAGATGAAATAATATCTTAGATACTTATAAAATAACTTTAACTTGATGAAAAATTCAAATTCCTGTAAAAGAAAATTATTATCCAAATATAAATATTTCAGTAGCTGAATTTGTAGGAGAAAATGTTAAAGATTTCGGATCTAAAAATAAACACACAAGCCAGAACTCGACTGGTTCTAAAAAAGGTAGACCTTCTGAACCTAGATTTTATATTGGTTATGCACAAGCATGATTAAGTAAAAATATGGTAAAATTAAATATTTTTATAAAAACAAATAAAAAAGAATACAAACCTTGAGAGAAAATAAAATTTACAATCTATACTTTAGATGCAAATTGAAATCCTGTAGATGCTAGACTTTCTATTGCTATTGTAGATAAAGCATTAGCTGATTTATACGATTTAATCAAAAAACCTATTCCTTATTTTTACAATAAATTAGGTTCTTTCATAGTAAACTTATCGAGTTGGAAAAATCTTTACCAAGCATTAAAAGTATTTAATTCTAATTGAGAAAAATGATGAGGATGAGGTGACGGAGGTTCATGAATTTCAGGTATTAGAAAGAAACTTTATGATCTAGCATTTTGGAGATGATGAGTATTTACAAAAAATGGAAAAATTACACTTCAAGCTACTGCACCAGACAATCTTACAACTTGGATGATAGATGTAGTTTGAATTACAAAAGATATAAAACTTTGAACAAAAAGAGCATATTTTAAGACAACAAAACCACTTATAGTTCAACCAAACTTACCAACATTTATAACTGTTTGAGATAGTATTAAACTTCCTATTTCTGTACTTACAAACAAAGATTTATGAAATATTAGCTTAACAGTTTCTAAATGATTAGAAAACAATTGAAAAATAACTTGGACAAAAATAGATAAAAAACAAGTAAAATGAAATGAAAAAACATATTTCAACTTAAAATTATGAGCTGACAAATTTAATTATTCTAAATTGTATTTAAAATTTGTTGCAAAAGCAAGTAATGAACAAGATGCATTGCAAGTAAAAATACCAATTAGAAAAAAATGATTTATTTTACACAATTTTGCTTTCATAGGAAGTAAGAATACAAAAATTAATGTAAAATTTGGAGATATAGTATCAAAAGCAACTTACAGCTTGTGAATATCAAAAATGCCAGTAGAAGCATTTACAAAAGCTTTAAAACATCTTTTACACTATCCTTATGGTTGTACAGAACAATTAAGTTCTGGTTTGTATCCAATATTAGTTACAAAAAATTTAACTAAAAAATGAATAGAACTTTGAAATATTATAAAAGGCGGAAAAATAAATTTATGAAATTATCGGGAAGGAACTAGATATGTAGATATTAAATCAACAGTAGAAGAAACTATTGCAAAAATATTTAGAAATCAAAAATCTAATGGTGGACTTGGATATTGGCCAGATGAATGAGAAAAACCTTATCCTATATTATCAACTTATGTTTATGGTCTTTTGAAAAATGCACAAAAACAATGATTTAAAGTTAATAAGATAAAATTAAAAAAACTTGAAAGTTATTTAGATAAAATTTGAAACAATCCAATTGCTTACCTATATTATCAATGGATAAAATCTTCATTATGAGAAAAAATTAATGTTGCATTATTTGAGAATATCTATAAAAAAAATGTAGGACAAAAAAATTATATTTGTAAGACTTGAACAAAATGTAAACAGCTACAAAATTTAGCTATACAAGTTCTAGCTTATGCAATTTATGTAAATTTATGAAAAACTTCAAAGGCACAAAACATCAAAATTAATTGGGACGAAAAAATTGATACACAAGACCGGTATTGGACTTTCTTAAATAATAATATTTTAAAATCTATATATTTAAGAGCAAAACTTAAGATAGAATGAAAAATTACTCCTGAAATTCAAAAAATTGTAATGAATTTATTAGAAGAAAGAGATTCAAACTGAACTTGGGGCCGGGGAACACAAAAAAATGTACAAATATTGATAGCTCTTGGTGAATATATGAAAAAACTTAACAAAAAAGATAAGACTTATATTTGTAAAGTAAAAATTAATAATTTAGTAAAAAAACTTAAATTTAAGAGAAAAACTAATTTAAATTTAGAATTTGAAAACATAAAATCTTTAACTTGAAATATATCTTGTAATGACACATTACTTATTGAACAAAAAACAGATTATATTCTTAAAGATTTATGAAAAATAAAAACTACCTTACATAATCTAACAGGAGTAAACTGGACTTATACTGGATGAAACAATATTTGAGATACTGTAACTTGGAATTGAACTTTCAAAACTTTGAAAAAAGCTGATAAACTAGCAGTAGAATTTTATATTCCATCAAATTATAAATTCTTAACGACTATTTCAAAACAAAATAATGACAGGTATAATAGACCATTTGAAATACATTCTTGAGAATATAGATATTCAGGAGAAACTAACAATGATGAAGAAGATGAATGAGAATGTGGATGGGATTTAAGTCATTACGAAGTAAGATTTGATAGATTGTTCTTATATTTCAATGAATTACCTGCAAACACAAATTGTAAAATCAGAATAAAAACTATAAAAGCATTTAACTGAAAAACAAATATTATGCCAGTTCATATATTTGAAATGTACAAAACTAATGTTTGGTGAAGAAAAGTAGTAAAATAAAAAAAAATAGGAGCTTCCAAAAGCTCTTTTTTTATATTAAATGTTTAAATGCTTTATCAATATTTAGGTATTGTTTTAATTGATTGTCTTTAATTACCCAAATTTGGTTTGAAACACTTTTTAATAAATCTCTATCATGCGAAACTATAATACTTGGTCAATTAAATCCATCCAACATTTGCTTAATCACCTCTTTTGAATAAATATCAAGATGATTTGTAGGTTCATCCATAATAATAATATCCGGCTGTTGGAGTAACATCTTCGTAAGTGCCACTTTAGCTCTTTCTCACCCAGACAATGTTCCTATTTTTTGATTAACTTTTTCACCTTTTATCAACAGTCAACCAAGTATTTTTCTCACTTCCTTTTCATTTTTTGAAATTCATCTTAATTCTTTGATAATAGTTTCATCTTTATCTAAATCTTCCAAAACTTGAGAATAAGAACCTACTTTTATATTATCAATCATCTCAACTGTTCAAGATATTGGGTTTAATTCTTGTAAAAGTGTTTTTAATAATGTTGTTTTACCAACTCAATTTTTTCAAATAATTCATATTTTATCAGCTTTTCTTACTTCTAATTTCTTTGGAAATGTTATGATAGGATCTTTATACCCAACTTCTAATTCTTGTATTTTAAAAATAATCTCTGGCAACCTCCTATCTACTTTTACATTTATAGGACAAATAGTAATATCATCTTCTGGTGGTTCTATAACTTCTATTTTATCAAGTGCTTTTATTCTACTTTGCACTCAAGATGCTTTGGATGCCTTATATCTAAATTTTGTAATATAATCATTCTGTTTTTCTAATTCTTTTTGTTGAACTTTATATTCTTTCAATTTAATATCGTATCTTTTTTGTTTTTCTTTCAAGTATTTTGCATAACCACAATGATATAAATTTAATCTATAAGAGGAAATTTCAACTATTCTATCTACAGTGTTATTCAAAAAAGCAACATCATGAGAAATAGTTAAAATAGTCTTTTGCCAATTATTACAAAATTCTTCAAGAAACAAAATTCATTCAATATCAAGATGATTTGTAGGTTCATCTAAAATTAAAACATCTACTTGTTGAATTAAAAACTTTGCTATCTGAACTTTAGTTTGTTCTCATCAAGAAAGTTTTTTAACTTGCATTTTAAGATGATCTGCAGTAAATCAAAAATATTTTAAAATATCCCATTGCAAATCAAATTTTCTAAAACCATCTATATTTCTTAATTCTTGTGATATTTCTTCTATTTTATCATAATTTTCTCAAGTTTTTTTTAATTCACTCAAAATATTTATTTTTTTTGTAATTTCAGGAAAAACTGTAAGCATTTCTTGTTCAAGAGTATTATTTTCATCCGTCCAAAATAAATCTTGTGATAAATATCATATTTTTACATCTGAATTTATAATAATCTCTCACTCCTCTATTTCTTCTTTTCAAATAAGTAATTTCAAAAAAGTCGTTTTCCCCGCTCCATTTTTTCAAATAATTCCTATTTTTTCTCCAGCATAAATTTTTAAATTTGCATCATCAAAAAGATGAGTCAATCAAATAGTTTTTGTTAAATATTTAATTTGGATTATAGGTCATTTTTCCTTACTTTTACCTGAAAATAGATATTTTGGAATACTAGATAAATCAAAGCTTTTATTTCAAAAATTTCTTTCTTGCTCTTCAGCTAATCAAAACTCATTATTTACAAATCTTTTAAATCTCTTAATTTTAGTTTCTTCTTTAATTTTTTCTGGGATATTATTTACAAAATCTATACAAACCTCATAAACTTCTGCATAATCTAAATCAGTATGTATTTGTAAAATTTTAGTAATTTGTGTCTCTAACTCTTGTTCTAACAATTCTTCCATTTTATTTTAAATATTTCTTTTTAAAATCTTTATCTTCCAAAATACATTTACTACTCCAAACTCCAAGATGTTCAGCTTTATTTATTTTTTCTATAGCTTCATATTGTTTTTTATATTTACAATCAGCATATTTATAAACTTTTGCATATCAAGTTTTAATTAAATACTCTCCAAATGGTTCTAATTTATTATTTTCTTTTATCATTGCATACCTTAATCTTCTACCATATTTTCATTTATCTTTTGTTAATTTATCAGAACAAAATAATATAGTTTTATGAAAAAGTTTTTTATAGGCTATTTGTTTTGCTTTCTCTCAACATCAAAAAAATTTATAACTTTTAACTTTTGTCCATCAAGGATGATAAACTTCAGGAGCATCTATTCATAAAAGTCTTATTTTTCATAATTTTTGTCCAAAGACTGTATCTCCATCATAAACCTTTTCTACATAATCAGATTCACAATTTTTAGGAATATGACTTACATTATTTGCCTGAAAATATAGATATCAAATTATTCAAAAAAATATAACAACAGACAATAAAAATAATATGTTTTTCTTTTTAAGCATTTATAGATAATTATTTTCTTTTAAAAATATTATTGCTTTTTCTCTAACAGTTTTTAATTCATATAAAGTATGGGCATCTGAATTTAAATAAATTTTATCCGTATTTTTTAATAGGTAATCTAGTTTCTCTAAATTAGTTTTTCATCTTACAAAATTCTTTGCATTAAATTCTAGTGGAATATTATATTCATTTGCTACTTTTACAAGTTTTTCTATATCATAATATCAAAAGTCCGTATAAGCACAAGGATGTCATATAAATTTTATTTTTTTATGATATTTTTTTATAGCATTTATAGTTCCTTCTGTGACTGTTTCTGGTTTTGAAATATAAATACCAGTATGAGCAGATAATATTATAAATTCAGGTTCTATTCATTGAATATCAAAACAAATATCTCCATTTTTATTTAACAAATCTCATTCAACTCAAAGAATTACATTCACATCATTAAAAACATTCTTCCATCTTTTCAAAGGAGAATATGCAGTAGTTCAAATTAATGTATTTAATTCATTTCTAAAAAAATCAATAGTTACTTGACTATGATCTGTAATAGCAATTTCTTTTAATCATATAGTTCAAGCAAATTGAACAAGCTCATTTATAGTAGGAATACCATCAGAAAAAGTCGATGTATGCATATGATAATCTCTATTATCTAGATTTATAATTCTATCTTTTAGTAATTTCATATTTTTAACAAATAAATTAAATTTATTGCATATTTTTCTCCATAAGTGCAGCTTGATCTGCAACTATAAGGTCATGTATAATATTGTCTATTTCTCCATCCAAAATACCTGGAATATTTGGATATGATTTTTTAATTCTATGGTCTGTAACTCTATCTTGAGGAAAATTATAAGTCCTTATTTTTTCAGATCTATCTCAAGTTCATACTTGATAAAGTCTTTTATCTCTTTCTTGTTCATCTTGTTTATCTTTCTCTATTTGTAATAATCTTGCTTTCAAGACATTAAAAGCCTTTTCTTTATTATGCATTTGACTCTTACTATCTCAAATTGAAACTATCATTCATGTAGGTTTATGATGTAATCTAATTCAAGTTTTATTTCTATTTGCATTTTGTCATCCACAAGAACTTGCACCAAAAATATCCATTTCAATATCTTTCATATCAATTTCATAATCTACAACTTCTTCAACTTCAGGCATTACTGCAATAGTAAGTGTAGAAGTATGTACTCTACCACAAGACTCTGTTTTTGGGATTCTTTGAACTCTATGAACTCAAGATTCATATTTTAATTTAGAATATACTTTATCTCAAGAAACTTTTAACATTGCAAACTTTATTCATCCAACATCATTTTCTTGTAATTCCTCTATGGTTGGTTTCCATCACATATTTTCTGCATATCTCATATACATTCTCATTACTTCTTCTGCAAAAAGTGCAGATTCATCACCACCTGCAGCTGGTCTTATTTCCATATAAATATTTTTGTCATCATTTTCATCTTTTGGTAAAAGAGCAATTTTCAACTTTGCTTCCAAGTCTATTTTTTTACTTTCTGCATCCTCTAATTGTTCCTTAGCCATTTCTATCATTTCTTCATCATCTTCATTTTGAATTATATCCTTTGATTCTTTAATCTCATTTTCTACATTTCTCCAAGAAATATACAGATTATAAACTTCTTCAAGTGAGTTTATTTCTTTTGAAATTTTAATAGTTTTTTGAACATCAGAACTAACTTCTGGATCATAAAGTTGTTTTTGTAATTCCTCATATTTTTGTTTTGTTCATTCTAATTTGTCAAACATATATTATTATTTATAAATAACTAAAATTAATAAAGAGTATACAAAACTACTTACTTTTTTCAAGATAGAGTTATTTTTCCATAAATTAACAAATTTTACTTTATTATATTTATTATTTTAAAAAACTCTTGAAAAATATTTTTTTATATTTATTATATCAATCACTATTGATACAATATGTATTGATATAGTTTATTTATAAACAGTAAAAATGCAAAAAGCTTGTAATTATATTCCTTGAATTCTACCTTTTTTGAAAACTATTGCTGATGAAAACAGATTAAAAATTATCTGTGTTTTGAAAAAATGAGAAAAGTGTGTAAATCACATTGTAAAAATTACAAATTTGCCACAAAATCTTGTTTCTCATCATCTAAAAAAGCTTAAAGAAGCAGGTATTGTTGTTTCTACAAAAGAATGATTAAATGTAAGATACAAGATAAATCATGAAAAGGTAGATAAATATTTAGAGGAATTTGATGAGCTTTTTGGATTAAAATGATTTTAAATTATTAATTAAAACAAAATGGAAAAAATTATGTTTGAAGAAAAGTATCCTGTTATGAAAGAAGAGTGGTTGAAATCTGAATTAAAAGATGAAGTAACAGGTGATGATATTGTAAAAGAATTTGTTGATAAAATTAATGAAATGTGAATTAAATTATTTGATGTATTTGATCACTACAAATGGACAACAGAAAAATTCCCAGAAGGATATATTTATCCAGGAATTAAAGCTGCAAAAATGATTATCTTCTGTGGTGGACAAGAAATTGTAAGTCCGTATGTATTTGGTGCAAAACCAAGAAATATCGGTGTTGTTGAGATGGAAGATAGATTTGTTATAAGTTTTTTAGAAATACCAAGTCCAAAGAAAATTGAAATGTGTACAGAATTTTTAAATCAAACAAAAGCTAAATTTAGCAAATAGTTTAGTTCTGCTAGCTTTTGCTAGCTTTTTTTATTTTTAAATAATTTAATAAAATGATTTTTTATGTAGAAATATTTTTTATGGCTTTAATTTTATCTACATTGTTTGCATTATGAGGGATTGGTTTTGCAATTGCTTTTGTGCCAATTTTAAGTTTTTTTTGACTACCTTTTAATGAAGCAAAAGCTATTTGATTATTTTTAAATAGTATTTCTACTTGAACAGGAGCTATTAGAAACTGGAAAAAGAAAGTTTTAGATTTAAAATTCGCAGGTATTTTAACAATTTTTTCACTTTTATGAGCTGTTGTTTGAAGTTATTTATCAAAATATGTTCCTGTAAATATTGTAAAAATATTATTCGCAGTTTTTCTTGTATTTTCAATTATTATGATGTTATTTTGAAAGAAAAAAGAAAAAATTAATAATAAATGAAATTATTGGTTAATTTGAATAATGTGATTAAGTGTATGAATTGTGAGTTGATTGTTATGAGTAGGTGGATGAGCTATTTTTGTTCCTTTATTAGTTTTAATATGATATGACGCAAAATATGTTTCTAGAAATATGAGTTTTATCATAGCAATAAGTACTTTTGGTTGATTTTTAACTTATTTAAGTTTTGTTCATATTGATTGGATTTTACTGGCTATTACCACAGTTGCTTCTATTATATGAGGTTGGTTTGGTAATTTTTTAATGAATGAAAAAATGAAATCTCAACAGATAAAATGGGTTTTAGCAGGTCTTTTGGTTATTATTGTTACAAAACTTATTTGGGGATTAATTTAGATTTTATATTTTAAAAAATGAATACACAAAAAATTAAAACATCTACTAACAAATCACTTAAATGACTTGTTGATATACTACCTATTTTAATAGGAATTATTTTACTTGTAAGTATGATAAACAATTTAGTTCCAAAAAGTTTTTTTAATAAAATATTTACTGGAAATATATTTGCAGATTCTTTTATAGGAGCTTGATTGTGAAGTATTTTAACCTGAAATCCTATTACTTGATATATTTTGTGAAAATGATTTCTTGATAATTGAACTAGTTTGGTAGCAGTTACAGCCTTTTTGGTAGCTTGGACAACTGTTTGAATTATACAACTTCCTGCTGAAAGTTTAGTTTTATGAAAAAAATTTGCTATTTATAGGAATATTTCTGCATTTTTTATGGCTATTGTTGTAGCAATTATCACAGTTTATATTTTTAATTTTATAAAATAATGAAAAAAACAAGTTACTGAAAATGGTATTTTTTAGTTATTGTAATTGTTGCTTATTTATCAGTTTTATTTTTCTCAAAATCTAAATTTTTTGCTATTTGGCATAGTTTTTATAAACTTATGTTTAATATAATTCCTGTATTATTTTTTGTATTTATTTTGATGTTTTTAGTAAATTATTTTGTCAACAATAAAATATTGAAAAAGTATATGTGAGAAGAATCTTGATTAAAATGATGGTTTATAGCAATTTTTGGTTGAATTTTATCAGCCTGACCAATTTATGCTTGGTATCCTTTGATGGAAGATTTACAGAGAAAATGAATAAAAGATAGATATTTAGCAGCTTTTTTGTACAACAGAGGCATAAAATTTCAGTGGGCTCCAATATTGATAGGCTATTTTGGATTAAGTTATTCAGTTATTTTACTCATTGTAATGGCTGTTATGTCTGTTCTTCAAGGAGTTTTAGTTGAAAAACTTATAAATAAATAATTAGTTACTATTTAATATATTTCAAGCCTTATAAATTTCATTAGTTGGAGTGCTAGCTCAGGCTGTAATACCCACAAATTCATAGTTTTGTAAATCTTTTTTTATATTTTCTATTTCATCTGAACTTTGTATAAAAAATACTTTTTTTCAAGTCTCTTCTCATATTTTTACTAATTCTTTTGTATTTGAACTATTTTTTCATCAAATCACAATAAGACTATCTATCTGATTTAAACTATTTTTCAAAGCTGTTTGTCTATCAAATGTAGCCTTACAAATATCAGAATTTCACATACTTTCAGTATTTGGATATTTTTTTGTAATTTTTCAAATTAATGAAACAAAATAATTATAATTTAAGGTAGTTTGATTTAAAACTGCTATTTCAGTATTTTTATCAAGTTTTAGAATTTGATTCTTTCTTAAAAAAACATATACCTTTCATCATAAATCTTGGATAAATTCTACTATCTGTTCTGCTTCTTGATGTCACTTTTTTCAAATATAAAATATAGTTTTTCATCTTTCTACAAAAATCTTTCCTTCATTATAAACTTTTGTAACCAAAGGACATTCTAAATTTATAACTTTATAAAAATCTTTTAACACCTTTTTCAAAGTAAATTTATTTATTCAATGAGCTGAAAAAGTTAAAATTGAATTTTGTTTATCCTCTATATCTTCATAATTATCTACAAAAACGACTCATTTTTGTTTAAAATAATTTACAACATTTGGATTATGAACAATTTCATGCACACAATAAACTTTTTTCCACTCATTATTATTTATAATATCATCAAGCATAGAAATAGCTCTTTCTACTCACATACAAAATCAAGATGGTGTAATAAGTTTTACTTTCATAAGTATTTTTACTAACTAAATATCTTTTAATTTTTTAACTATTTTCTTAAAAAATCCAACATAAGATTTTATATTTTCGTAATTTTTATTTTCCAAATCAGTAAACAACCAATTAGTATAAATAACAAAAGATTTTAAGTAATTATGATAATCTTCGGTCCAGTATTTAGAATTATTTAAAACTTTAGTTTTTGATTTCTGAAAAAAGTTTTTAAAGATATTTTCATATTTTAAATACTTATGATTAGTATTTATTTTAAAATTAATTATTTGAATTTGCTTTTTAGTTTTTTCTAATTTATTTATTCTTTCTTTTTCTTTTTTATATATTTTAACAAATTTATTTATAGCCAATTTTAATTGTTTCCTACTTATTTTTCATGATTTATAATTTTGTATTTTTTT
>WFMP01000218.1 GCA_015489035.1 Candidatus Altimarinota bacterium | reverse complement strand
TCACATAAATCATTCATCATCTTTTCCAAACAAACCATTATCTCCGAGATTATCAGTAATTTCTAAAATTTTTGGAGCTTTTGGATTTCAAGCAATTTTTGATTTTAAAGTCTTTAATTTAGATTGAAAAGTAGTAATTTCTTTTTCAACTGCTTTTAACTTTCAATTATCAATTGTAGTAATTCCTTCACTCTGTTCTAAGTTATCTATATCTGTTTTTACTTCATTTAATAGTTTTTCTTTATCTTTTAATTTCTTTGTTGTTTTAACTTTCTTCAATTTTTCATCTATCTGTGATTTATCTTTAATATCTTGAGGAATATCCTTAATTATTCCTTCTATATTTGTTCACTTTTCTAGCATTTTTAATTTTAAATAATTAAATTACTGATTCAGATAATTTTATCATTTGATCTACATGTTCTTTGTCATATCACAAAGCTAATAAATATTTTTCCTTTTGCTCTTTAGTTTTTAATTTATTTTTATTAAATACCTTATTTAATAATTTTTTTGAAAAATAAATTTTAACATTTTCACTATTTACAGAATTATCTCCATACCTTTGTAAAATATCTACAATTGATCATTTAACTTGTTTAAACTCTGATATATTTGGAATTACTCCATAATCTTCTCATAAAATAATTTGATATTTACCATCTTTATATTCTCAAGTTACACCATCTACTTTTCAAGTTCTTAATCCATAAGCTAAAGCAATTGCCTGAGATTTTGTTTCATCATGCAAAGTTGGCCAGATTTCCTTTAATTTTTTATCTAAACAAGATTTCTTATCTTTATTTGGACAATCTTTCAATATTTCTTCAAACTCACTATCATTTGCAAAAGCAAATTCATATCAAGCAAAAATTGCAAATAAAATATATCATATTTTTCTTTTTCATCCAAGTTTTGGAAATTCTTTTAAAATAGTTTTAATTTCAGATAAATTAAATTCTCATTTTGATACAAGTTTTACACCATCTGCTCAAAATTTTCGTATATTAACTCATCACCTAATTCACATTCAAATCACACCTGCAACATCTGTAAAAGGTCTCGCCATAAATTCTAAAAATTTTCCATCTTTTCAAGCTACTTTAGCAAACCATAAGTCAGAAACCAACAAACCACCTCAAACCAATGCTTGTCATGGTTTTATATCATCTTTATATAATGCATCCTTAATAATTAAAAATGGCCCAACAAGTGGAACTAATTCCATTAAAGTTTTTCATAATCATTTTATTTTTTCTGACAATTTTTCATCTTTTGAAAATTCAAGACCAGCTATCACAATAATAGGAGAATATCAAATAAGTTCTTTAACAAAACTTGGTGATTCTTGTGCTAATGTTTTAAGATTTCTAAAAAAGTCTTGTGCAGATTTTACATCATTAAATTTAAATGCAACTCTATTTCTAGCATATTCTAAATTCATAGAAGCCATAACTAACTTAAATTTTGACATATTTTTTCATAAAGTTCTAGACCAAAAATCACTAGTTATACTTTTTGCTAAATAATGATTTGTAGTTTTTAAATCTTTTGCTATATCATCTAATACATAAGAACCAGAATTAATTCCCAAGAATTTTTCTCAAAATGATGCCCTAATAGTCTTTATTCAATCATCTAGTCATAAACCAACTCAATTAATTTTATCTATTAATTTTGTTCTCAATGTAGATTCATCTATATATTTACCATCTTTTTTAAGAAAACCTAATTCATTAATTTTACTTCAAGGAAATAATTTCTTATATTTTTCTTCCATCAATTCTGCTAAATTCTTTTTTCAATTTGGAATATTTTTCATCTCCTTTTGAGCCTCATTATATGCTTTTACTAATTTTGCATTTGTATCAAAAGTTTCAACAGTGGCTTTTAATGCATTTAGCCCTTTTTCATTTTTTTTAAATTCTTTAGAAGCTTCAGGTGGTAATCATTGAACTAATTCTTTAAAACTTTCTATATGATGATCAATATTTCATTTAAGAGAATCTTTCATTATTTTTATAGTTTTTCAAAAACTCATATTATCTGCAAAAGACCATACGAATGCTTTTGTAGCAAATTCTCATACAGATCAAACAATTTTGAGTATTCATCAAGATCATCTATACATCAAGTTATCTAAAACTTCTTGTCAAGCCTTAGAATCTTTTTTATAAAGTTTTTTTAAGAAAATTTTGAATTCTGGCAAAGTAGTTTTTCATATTGCAGTCGATCATATTCCAAATAATAATGAATAAGTTTTTTTTCCATATTGGATCATTGTATCTACTGGTAAAAACGAAATATACTTTACAATATCCATTCAAGATATAATATTTTCATCTTCCAATGCTAACAATAATCTATAAAAAATATCAAATGGCATTGTCACTAATTCCAATCATTCATTAAACCAATTATTATTATTTTTTGTATTTTTTATTAAAGCTTTTACATTTATCTTTTTTAAAACTTTTTCAACTTGTTCTTTTGATATTTTTTTTCAAAAATTGTTTTTTACAAAATTAGGAATTCTAAGCTTTATTTTTTCTTTCAATTTTTGTTCTTCTTTCTTTATCTCTTTTTCTGTTTTCCCTTTAATTCATTTTAATGTTCCTCACAAACTTCCTCAAAATTTAGCTAAAACATCTTTACTAACATTTTTTAAACTTGACGACATATCAGCAAGTAAATCTTGCATTTCTTTGGGAGCTCATATCCAAGGAAACGTAAAAAACATCATAGCTATTTTAGCCATCCAACTATCCAAAGATGAAAATAATCATTTAATTTTATTTATCATATCTCAAATTTTTCCCATTCAAGCAGGAACTTTTGTATCAGGAAGTTTCTTTTGTTTAAATAATCATATTAGGCTAGCCGGTAAAAGCATAATCAATGCCTTTGTCCAAATAGGATGTGTTTTTGAAAATGATTTTAATTTTTCTTTATATTTTGTTATTTTTTCTTCTACTTGTTTAACCTCTGGAGTTAGTGTTTGTTTAAGTTGTGAAAGTTTTGATTTTGTAGGTGAAAGTTCTTTTATAGTTTCTTGCAAAGCTTCCAAATCAGTCTGCTCTATTTCTTTTGATTCTAAACCATCCAAAACAGTTTCCAAAAAAATAATATCAGAAGTATCTACTTGTTCTGTAGGAGAAAGTAATTTATCTACTATATTTGAAAACTTTGTTTTTCTATCATCAGATATATTATTTTCTAAAGGTTTAAGTCAGTTTCACAAAGATTTTTCATATTTTTCAATATCAATATTTACTGTTTTTCAAGATGCTTTTTTTTCAATTTGTTCTTTAAAGGTATTTAATTCACTTTTAAAATCTTGTAAAATATTCTTTTGTTCTGTTTTATCTATCTTTTCTATAGTCATTTTTTTATTTATATTTTATAAATTACACATTTTTATTTTAAAGAAAAAACTTTTTTTGTCAAAAAAAGAGAAGATAAAACTTCTCTAAGTTATAATATTTTTTTAATTACCTGGAACTGTTTCATATTCTTCATAATAATTTACACCAGCTTTAGCTCCATAATAAATACCCGTCATAGTTGTAAAGGCATTCCACAAAACTCCTTCTCAAATATCTTCTCACATTTTTTTATAATTTCCAAAATCATTTCATACACTATAGATTGTAGATAGCCAAATCCAAATTAAAAATCCACCTTTTAATCCTCATTTCCATCAACCAGCTTCTTTAATTCATTCCCATCATTTTACATCTCAAGTTAAAGCAAGTTTAATGAAAGATTTAAATTTTTGATCTGAACTAAGAGCTTTTCAAATACCTGTTTTTTCTTTTAAAAAAGTAATCATTTTTTGTCAAGTAAATGGATTTGATATTTTTCACTTTAAAAAGTCTGGAATCTTAGCTCATTTAGGAATAATTGAAATATTTAATAATCAATTTTCTTTAATAAATTTTTCAAAACCACCAATTAATAAATTTTTTACTAATTCTGGATGTAAATCTATAAAATTATCTAAATCTTGTTTTTCTGATACTTTCCATCACTTTGCTCATTTTTCTACAATAAAATACTTTCATTCTTCATCTTTAGCAACTTTATAAGTTTTTCAATCTAATTTTATATTTTCTTTTCATAAATATAATCATGTATTTCAAAATTCATTTTTATCAAACATTTTTTGATTTAATTTTCATTCTTTAATTTTTTCTACAAAATCATTTAAAATTACTTTATCTTCTAAGTCATTCTTTTTAATATAT
>WFMP01000217.1 GCA_015489035.1 Candidatus Altimarinota bacterium | reverse complement strand
ATGTTTATCATGGTAATTTTATACCTCAAATTCCAAATCAATTGATTAGAAGATATACAAAAGAGGGTGAGACAGTACTTGAACCATTTATGGGCAGTGGTACAACACTTTTTGAGTGTGAAAAATTAAATCGTAAATATATTGGATTTGATATAAACCCTGAAATGTTAGAATATGTAAATAGCAGTATGAGTGATGGAAGTTATACGGATAATTTTTATATTAATCATTGTAACTCATTAGATGAATTACAAGTCGATGAAAATATAAAACAAGCAAATCAAAAGTTACATTCTAAAAGTGTACAATTTGTTCTTATGCATCCGCCTTATATGGATATTGTAAAATTTACTGAGGATCAAGATGATTTATCTCAAATAGACAATATAGATGAGTTTGTAAAAAAGTTTAAAAAAGTTTGTGAAAATAGTTTAAAATACTTAGATAAAGGCAGATACTTCGCCGTCGTGATAGGTGATGTTTATAAAAACAGCGAAGTAGTCCCTTTAGGTTTTTATTGCATGGATATGATAAAAAGAAATTTCAAAGTTAAGTTAAAAGGGACAATCGTCAAAAATATTGAAGGAAATCGTGGAAAACTTAGTGTTGGTGGTATTTGGAGATATAGGGCTTTGAATAGCGATTATTATATCTTTAAGCATGAGTATATTTTTGTGTTTAAGAAGGAATTTTAAAATAAAGGAACAATAATGGCAACACACATTCGAATAGGTAAAGATTTTATATTATTGGCATCTCCAAATAATGTAGGTATTTCCAGAGCAATTGATGTTATAAATCAAACAGGTGATAATTTAAAATTTAATGTTACTAATGGAAGTAATTATTCTCGTGCAACTTCGTATTTATATGAAAATTATTATTTAATAAAAGAATATGAAAATGGTACAATTGATACGAAAAGAGATACGCAAAGAAATGCGGGAGTTGGCTTGGGTAAGCTAAAAACAATAAGACTTAATGGAAAGAAATTTTAAATTATGGCAACTCAACAAGAATTATTTATAGAATTAGCAAAACCCGATAAACATGGTATTTCGAGATGGGTTGATACATCTGAGTTTGTAGGCAAGTACTCAAGTTTAGAATTACTCAATGGTTTAAGTTGGGGTAGAAAATCATCAACATTAGCAAAAAAATATATTGTGGAAAAAGATAAATCAATTACAAGTGGAAATAAAATTGATAGAATACGGTTAAATGGTTTTAATAACAGTACTACTTCGACACATACACAATCAATAAGAAGTGATATAAAAAAAGAAATTGCTAAACAAAGATGTGTTGTTTTGGGTACAAAAAGAAGCTGTGACCACAAAACAGAAGTTGATCATAAAGATGATAGAAAAAATGATGCGAGGGTAATGAATACTGCTACTCAAAAAATAGAAGATTTCCAACCATTAAGTAAACCAGCAAATGATGCCAAAAGACAATTTTGCAAAGAATGTAAAGAAACTAATTTAAGATATGATGCTAAATTATTAGGTTATCCAATATCTTTTACGAAAGGTGATAGTGATTATACAGAAGAATTAGGGTGTAATGGTTGTTTTTGGTATGACCCAATAGCTTTCAGAGAAGCCTTAAAGCAAAAAGATTAATAATATATTATTAAAAAGTTAATAATATATTAGTATTTTAAGTTTTTATAGGATATACTTTTGAAAATAAACAAATTCAAGATAAAAGAACTAATGGCAAAAAAGAAAATAAATAATCAAACTGAACTAGCAAAAATGTTAGGTATTTCTAAAAATCAGCTATCGAATATTCTTTCTGATAAATTTAATCCTATAAAAAGTAATGTTATAGAATTAGCAGAGTTTTTAGAGATAAGTCCTTTAGAAATTATTGAGAATAAAAAGGCTAAAAAATGAACTACATAGGTTCAAAACTAAAACTCTCCTCTTGGATACAAGATGAAGTAAAAAAAGTTGTGGGCAATGATTTGTCAGATAAAATATTTTGTGATATATTTGCAGGAACAGGTATAGTCGGGCGAACTTTTAAAAAAGAGGTGAAACAGGTTATAGCGAATGATTTGGAACATTATAGTTTTGTACTCAATAAGAATTATATTGAAAATCATGAAGAGATTCAAGAGAAAGAGAAATATATTGATGCTTTAAATGCTTTGCATCCTATTGATGATGGGTTTATTTATCAAAACTACTGCTTAGAAAGTGGGAGTGGGCGACAATATTTTAGTGATGTAAATGGAAAAAGAATAGATGCCATTAGAAAAAAAATCCAAGAGTGGCATGAGCATCAAGAGATAGAAGAAAATTTATACTATTTTTTACTTGCTTCTCTAGTTGAGAGTGCTGATAAAGTGGCAAATACTGCTTCAGTTTATGGTGCATTTTTAAAGCAACTGAAAAAATCTGCTTTAAAAGAGTTGGTTTTAGAACCAGCACATTTTATAAAAAATGGTAATGCACATCAAGTTTTTAACAGAGATAGTAATGAACTTATAAAAGAGATAAGCGGAGATATTCTATATTTAGACCCACCTTACAATCAAAGACAATATAGTTCAAATTATCATCTTTTAAATACTATAACTAAATATAAGCCCTTTGAGCCAAAAGGTAAAACAGGATTACCAGAATATAATCGTTCAAATTATTGTAAAAAATCAGAAGTTAAAAATAGTTTTGAGGATTTAATAAAAAATGCTCAATTCAAATATATATTTTTAAGTTACAATAATGAAGGAT
Source organism: Candidatus Altimarinota bacterium (assembly GCA_015489035.1). Taxonomy (GTDB): domain Bacteria; phylum Patescibacteriota; class Gracilibacteria; order Absconditabacterales; family Absconditicoccaceae; genus S009-33. The sequence continues at coordinate 454 of WFMP01000217.1, read as the reverse complement.
TAATGGGTAAGGAAGATGTAAAAAATATAATGTTGAAATATGGTGATTATCATTTAATAACAACAGAGTATCAAAGATTTAAAGCAGATAAAACTGAAAATAGAAATCACACGGCAGATAAAACTTATGAATATCTACATGTATTAATTAAACAAAGTATCTCACAAGACCTCATATAATAATAACTAGCGATTAAGCTATCATAAACTCAAGAATTTTGAGTACATAACATATCGGACAAATCCTAAATCAGCTATTTTTCTTAAACGAAAATATTAGCTAAATTTCCTTGAGACCTTATAAATAAAGACCATGAAGAGAAATACGGTGTGCCGTACGTTATTTATTTCGAAGCGATTTTAAAAACTTCAATTATAATATAAAGATTAAATATCGCCGCAGCTACTATTAGAGTAATGTTAAATAAATTAAAGAGACTTTTGCTAAGTTTGTT
>WFMP01000216.1 GCA_015489035.1 Candidatus Altimarinota bacterium | reverse complement strand
TTTCTGAGTTTGCCAGCTCCCAGATTTTGTCCTGGTAGTAGAGCTGTGCCATCTTTTTTGTGTGGTTTATGCCTCGATTTTCCATAATTATATTTTAGCATGAATTTGTAAACAGTCTATTATGCTTTTATGTGTCTAATTTTAGGGGTGTTCGTGTCCCGTTAGGTTGTTGTCATTAGACACAACCTGACGGGAATTTGGCTTGATATTTCCCCTTTTTTATGGTAGAATACACCTATTAATTTAATATTTTTTTCGTATTTTCGTAGTAATTGGTTTACTTACCACCTAAAGGTAGAGAGCTTTTTTAGTGTTTACTCTGTGGGAGAAATTCCCGACTCTAACCGCTATTTTGAGATAAATTAACATTTTTTTATCGTTTCGAGTTTTCCCTATGGTTTCGCGTAGAAAACCGTAAGTCGCCCTATAAAGGGATTTTTGAGGATTGAATATCCGTGATTTGATTTAGTTAATTAACGATCATTTTGAATTTATTTGAAGTTGTACATCTTTAAAATGTAGCTTGTTTACTTAACAAATTTATTTTATTTAGGAGAGTTTAGATATAGTTATATATGGGTAAAATAGAAAAACTTGAAAAAGAATTGGATTTTTTAAAAGAAAAATATAGGGGTTATTTTTTAATCCTTTTGGGCTTATTAACGGGAGAGGCTACAATTATTTATGCTGTTGTTACTGGTGTAAAACCTCTTTATACTTTAATTTTAGCCGTAGTTGGATTAATATTTCTTGCAATTCTTACAAGTAAAATTAAGAGTATAGAAGAAGAAATTTATATAAAACTCAAAGCACTAGAGGAAGAATAATGGAAATATTAGGATTATTGATTGCTGTAGCTGCAGTATATATTGTTTGGAAGAATTTATTATCTACTCCAATACATAGAACTTGATTTAATAATTATAGATTGAGAAGAAGAAGAAGCTCTTAAAAGAGCCTCTAATTAGCTGAATTATTCGGGATAAAATTATAGCTAAATTGTTTAAACTTCCCAAAGTGAGGATGTTTTTTAACTAATTTCGTTTAAGCTTAGTTAATATATTTTTTACTATGTTTTGTTGTATCTGTTAAATCATTTTTTTATTGTTTCAATTTGAACATAATAACCACCACCTTTAGTTGTTTTATAAGTGTTGTAATTTATCCATCCATTAATTTCATTAGTCTTTGAATTAAAACTTAATCCATATGGTATTAACATATAGGTATTTAAGTCATCATTATTATTTATGCCACTAACTTTTGCTTTACAATAGTATCTACCAACTTTATTATAATCCCAAACTACAATATTGTCAGTGTCTATTTTTAAATCACCTTTTTTTAAAATTTGATTATTAAGAATTTGTTCAGTTAATGAAACAATTTTTTTTGAATCACATTTCATCCCTTCTTTCCCAAAAAAGTTATCTGATTGCTCACAAGCTGTAAAACTTAGTGCTAAAGTAAGTAGTAAAACATTCTTTATTAAATTAAATTTCATTTTCTTCCTTTTGTTTTATTAATGGTTATTTTTTTAAAATGACTTTGAAAATTGTAAATCTCATAAAAATTAATAAATTATTATTTTGTGCCAATCATTATTGAACTATTTTTTATAAAATGTAATGATATAATATTAATACAAAAGGAATTATAAATGAGTGATGAAAGTGGTGGATCTTTATTAGACAATATAATTTTTATGGCTATGGTAATGTATTTATTATACATTGTATTTTTGGCTATACCAATTATTCCATATTTTGATGTAGTTTTAAAAATTGTTTTTTCTATCCATATACCAAATAGTTTTTTAGGTGAGATTATTACGGGGATAGTTTTGTTTATTATAGGTTTTTTAATGCTAGAAGCCGTAAAATCAATTGGTGAAAAAATGTTTATTGATCGAACTGCTATGTTTTTGTTTTTATATGGGCAAGGCTTAGTTCTCATAGGATTAATGGGAATTAGTGGTACTCTTTGGTATATATCAAGTAGTATAACTGCATTAGTGTCTGCAGGTTTTAACGAACCCTTGGAAACAGGTGTGTGGTATTTAATATCACCTGGAGCAATAGCAATTGTATTAAGCTTTATAATAGAAGCAAAAGTAGAATCAAAGAATAAAAGACCAAAAAGAGTATATAGAACGAAAAATAAAAATCTAAACAAAGAATACGACATAAGGGACAATGTTGTGATACGAGGAAAATTAAAGATAATAAAGGAAGCAAATGAGTTACTAAAAAAAGAAAATCCAAGCGCTTATGAATGGTCAATTATAGAGAAAGCAAGAAAGTTTCGGCAACAATTTTCAACCGATGAAATGGAAAATATAGATGAAACAATAAAATAT
>WFMP01000215.1 GCA_015489035.1 Candidatus Altimarinota bacterium | reverse complement strand
TTATATTAAAGATTTAAAAATATTTACACTATCAAGTTTTTCCCAACTTACATCATTTCTACCAAAGTGTCATCCACTAGCAGTTTTTTTAAATATTGGTTTTTTAAGATCAAGTTTTTCTATAATACCATTTTGAGATAAATCAAAATTTTCTTTTACTGCATTTATTATTTTTACTATTTCTACTTTTTCAGTTCCAAAGCAATCTACATAAATAGAAGTTGGTTGAACTACTCATATTGCATAGCTTATTTGTATTTCACATTTATCACAAACTCAACTAGCTACTATATTTTTTGCTAAATATCTTGCAATATATGCTCAAGACCTATCTACTTTACTTGGATCTTTTCCAGAAAAAGCACCTCATCCATGTCTTCCAACTCCACCATAAGTATCTACAATTATTTTTCTACCTGTAAGCCCACAATCTCATTTTGGTCATCAAATTACAAATCTTCAAGTTGGATTGATATGTAAAATAGTATTTTCATCTAGTAAATCTCATAAAACTGGTTTAATAACTTCTTCTAATATTCATTTTTTAAGAGTTTCTAAATCTACAGAAGCTCTATGTTGATTAGATATTACTACAGTATCTACTCTTTGTGGTTTTCAATTTTCGTATTCTACTGTTACCTGACTTTTTGCATCTGGAAGTAAGTATGGCAATATATTTTCTTTTCTTACTTGTTCAAGTTTGTTTGTAAGTTTGTGTGCCAAATCTATTGGTAGTGGCATAAAACTTTCTGTTTCATTTGTTGCGTAACCATACATTATTCATTGATCTCATGCTCATCAAGTATCTACTCATTGTGCAATATCTGGAGATTGAGTATTTATAAGTAAATGAACTCATATATCATCTCCATTGAAACAAGCTTCTTCTTCATTGTATCAGATTTCTTTGATAGTATTTCTTACTATTTCAGTATAATTTACTTGAGCTTTTGTAGTGATTTCTCAAGAAACTATTGCAGTTCAAGTAGTTACCATAGTTTCACAAGCAACTCTTGAATCTGGGTCTTGTTCTAAACAATCATCTAAAATAGCATCAGATATTTGGTCACATACCTTGTCAGGATGTCCACAACTTACAGATTCCGAAGTAATATAATTTTTCATAAATTTGTTTTAAAATATTAAAATAAAAAAAACTTTCACTTTTGCAGTGAAAGATATGCCCAAGTTTAATTTACCTGAACATATCTTCCCCAATATTTTTTATGGGTAGGATGGACCACCTTGCAAATGCAGGCTGGCGGAAGATTCATAGAGCCTATTCTCTCATCTTCACTCTTGATATGCTCATCAATATTATTTGATGATTACATAGTATGATAATCTTATTTTTATCTTTTTCAAGTTTTTCTATATTGATAAATCTAAACTTTTCATTATTCTATTTTATGTTATTTTAATTAATAAATAGTTTTTATGATAGAAAAATTGAAAATTGAAAAGAAAGAAATGAGTTTTGATTGGGAAGGTAAAAAAATATGATTTCAAAGTTGATTTTTGGCTCCACAAGCTGAATGAAATGTTTTGGTTAAATTTGATGGAATAGAATTTTTAACTGCTGCTACAATAAACAAAAATCCAGATTCAAATAGAGATTTTATGCCACTTATGGTAGATTTTAGAGAAATGTTTTATTCTGCTTGAAAAATTGGTGGTGCACCTTATAGAAGAAAAGAATGAAGACCTTCTGATGATGCAGTTTTGATTTCAAGGATTGTTGATAGAAGTTTAAGACCTATGTTTCCTTCTGGTATGGTAAATGATGTAATTTTAACAATCAATACTTTACAAATAGATAAAGAAAACTTTTTTGCAGTGCCTGCGATTATTTCTGCAAGTTTATCTATGATGGTTGCCGGTATAGATTTTGAAGGTCCTGTATGAGCTGTAAGAATTGGATATCAAGATAGAAAATATGTTATCAATCCAAAAAAAGATGAAATTGGAAATATGAATTTGGTGATAGCTGGAACAAAAGATACAATTACTATGATAGAATCTGCTGGCGAGGATATTCCTACAGACATTTTGATAAAAGCTATAGATATTGCACAAGAACAATTAAAAGTGATTTGTGAGAAACAAGAAGAGTTTATGAAACAGTTTAATAAAGAAAAAATCGAAGCTACAAAAACTCAAATTAAAGAAGAAATTATGGAAAGGGCACAACAGTTGGCTGATGAATATGAAAATAATTTTTTTCCTACAAATAAAAAAGAATTTTGAGAAATTTATGATAAAATAAAAAATATACTAAATGAAGAGTTTGAAAATGAATGATTACAAATCAATATTGCTACTTTCAAAGCTGTTAAAAAAGTTTTAAGAAGACATTTGTTAAGAACTTGAAATAGAATAGATGGTAGAAATCCATCACAAGTAAGACCACTTTATACAGAAGTAGGGCTTTTTGATAGAACACACGGAACTTGATTATTTCAAAGATGAGAGACTCAAATTTTATCTTTTACAACATTGGGAGCACCTGGAAAAGTATTGTTGCAAGATACTTTAGAAAAAAATGATGAAGAAGAAAAGTTTATGCATCATTACTATATGTTGCCATTTTCAACAAATGAAGCAAGAGGTTATAGATGACAGAGTAGGAGAGAGATAGGACATTGATTTTTAGCTGAAAAGGCATTAAAACCAATTTTACCAGAAGAAAAAGATTTTCCTTATACTATTAGAATAGCATCAGAGGCATTATCTTCAAATGGTTCCACTTCTATGGCTAGTGTGTGTGCTGGTTGTTTGTCTATGATGGATGCTTGAGTTCCTTTGAAAAAACCTGTTAGTGGAATAGCTATGTGATTAGTTATTGAAAAACTTACAGATGAAGAAGTAGAAGAATATACAAAAGAAAATAAATACTTAAAAATAGTTGAAATAGATGGTGAAAAATTTGGTTATATTATTTTGACAGATTTACAAGGACAAGAAGATTTTACATGAGATATGGATTTTAAAGTTGCTTGAAGTACTGATGGTATCAATGCTTTACAAATGGATATGAAAGTTAAGTGATTACCTACTTTCGTCTTGCAACAAGCTATAGAGCAAGCAAATATCGCAAGAGGTGAAATACTAGACTTTATGTTGAGAACTTTGTCAGCTCCAAGAGATCAAGTTTCACCTTATGCTCCAAGTATTACAGTGTTGAAACTACAACCAGATGATGTAAGAAAAATTATTTGAAAATGATGAGAAACAATTAAAAATATAATTGACCAAACATGAGTTGCTATTGATTTTGAAGATGATGGAACTACAGTAATTACTTCTGAAAATGCTGAATGAAAAGAAAAAGCAATACAACTTATTCAAGATTTAACTTGGGAACCTAAAAAATGAGAAAAAATTAAATGAAAAATTACAAGAATAGAATCTTATGGATTATTTGTAGATTTATGAAAATGAAAAACTGGACTTTGTCATGTTAAATCATTCAAAGATTTTATAGAAGACTTGAGTCAAAAATTTAAAGTATGAGATGAATTAGAAGTAGAAATCTCAGATATTGGAAGAGATGGAAAAATACAGGTTAAGGCAGTAAGTTAATTATTTAATTATAAGATATAAACTAGGATTGGTTTCCTGGTTTTTTTATTTTTTTTCTTTCTCAAAAATATTTTGAAAAATAATATTTTCTTTTTTTAAAAAGCTAACAAAAACTAGCTTAAACTATTTTAATTATTAGTTTACAACTTTTGTTTTTTCAAAAGCTTTTTTAGTATAAATAGCTTTTAGTGTTTTAGTAAATACCATAAACCATAAACTTATTGCTAACAACCAAATAAATCATACAACTGGACATAGCCAAGAACAACTTAAATCTATTGATAGAAATTTAAGTCAAATACCAAATGCTGCAATCGGAAATACAAGTGCCCACCAACCTAAAGTATATGGAATAGATTTTTTTATTAAATAGTATCATAAAATAAGGATAGTTAAAATAAACCACCAAAAACCATATCAAGCTATCATAGAACTTAAAACTTGTATAAATCCGTGAATAAAATCTAAATTCCAATGGAATAAATTATTTTTATCTAAAACTTTTCCAAAAGTATTAAGTGCAATTATTGATACTCAAATTGGGGCTAATCAAATTACAAAACTTGGAGCTACTTCTGGAGCAGGTAAAGGCTGGAATTTAAGTCTTGAATAAATCATAGAACTTACAAGAAAATAAAGCATAAATGCTATTCCCATATAAAAAATACTTATGTATGGTATCCAATTTGTCCAAATTCCATGTAAAGCCATAAAATTACCAGCAAAAATTAAAACAAATATTCCAACAGGTGGTAAAAACCAAATACCGATAGCATGTTTAGAATCTACTTTTTCAGAAATAGTTAGCATAAATGGAACTAAAACTGGTATAATAGTTCATAAAATTAAAGCAATTATATAAAATATTTTTGAACTTAAAATAGGATTTAAACACCATCATAAAGGAGTTAAAACATTCCAAATAATTGCAACTATAACTGCTGAACTTATAAATATGCAAGCAAAAAAGTTAGCAACAATAGGATGAGCTAAATCTTTTTTTACTTCTTGAGGAAATTTTAAAACTCTTAAACTAAACATTATTAAAAATGCAATAAAAAATAATATTGCTAAAATGGACAATATTCAAGCAAAATATTTTAAAAACATAAAATGAAGTTTTACTCCAACTATCATTGTAAGCATTCCTACTGCTCAAGTTGCCATACTAGACATTACCCATCTTGGTTCCATAATTTTTACTATATTCCAAAATCAGATTTTTTCTTGTGCCATTTATTTTGAATCTAGTATATAAAATTATTTTTTATAAGATAATATAATTGAATTTACTATTTCATTTTTTGGATGTATTATCAATTGAATATTAAAATATTGTTTTAAAATATTTTCATCTACTTTTTTATACAATAACTGTCTTGTTCTATGACTAGTTCTAGTTAAAAGTAGCTTAAAATCTATCTTTTTTATATTTTCAATTATTCCTTTATGTTCATTACTTCAAAATACTAAACTTGCAATATAACATAAATCATAGTTTTTTGTATCTTTATATGTTTTAGCATCTCAGTGGATTACTTTTATATAATTATTTAATTTTAGTTTTTTTATTAATTTTCTAGATAAATCTATTGCTTCTGAGTTAAAATCGACAATTACTGACTTAATTCAATATTTATAATATAAAATTATAGATGTTAAAGGTAAAGGTCATCATCAAATAAATAAAACATTTTTAATTTTATCTATAAGTAATTTTGAGTTGGTATATTCAAATTTTGCTAATTTCTCATAATTTTGATAATATTCAAATCTTTTTAGTTCTTCCTTTGGATTTGAACTACTTAATATTTTTTCGGTAGTATATTTTTCAAGCTCATACTCTCATTTTGAACAATAATTATTAATTCCTTTGACTAAATCATTATATTCTATATTTGTATCATTTGAAATACAATAATTAACTAATTCTGAAAAAACTTTATTTGTTTCTTTACTTGGTGATAAACTTTTTAACTTTTTAAAGTTTTCATAAATTTTTTTAACCATATAGCTTTTTAAAAATTTAGTATATAAAATTAATCTTCAATATATTCTAAAATCCAACTTATCTCTTTTTTATTTGCTTTTTCAATTGGGGCTTCTAAAAACGAAATAACAAATTTATCTTTAAATTCTGCAATTGCAATATTCCTAGGTCTTATAGCCATAACTTGTGATGTTTCAATAGATGGACCAAAGCAAAAGAGTAAAATTTTCCCAGCTATCATTCATTCCATAATTTTTCAACCAATATTATTTGTATGTTCAAAATTATCAAAAATTCCAATATAAGTAGCAATTTCATCAGCCTCTATTTTTTGTTTTAAAGCTTCAATATACTCATCAACATTTTTAAATTTAGTTTTAGATTTTAAAACTTCTTTAATATAAACAGGGTATTTATCCATTAAATTTATTTTTTTCATAGTTTTATTATTTTTTAAAATTTAAATTATTATGAAATATATTTCATGACTATAAAAAATATTATATTGATTTTTTATTAATTACAAGAACTTTTTTAAACAAAAAAATAAACTATTTCTAGCTTATTTAATTCTTTTTACCTTTATTGCTGAAACTCAAAATTTTTTTTCCAAATTTTCCTTTATTTAATCTTCATTCAACAGTTTTTTGTCAGTTTAATAAAAAAGTTCTATAAGGTCCTTGTACTCAAAAATCGTATTTCATAGTAATATTAAATTAATTATTAAAATTTAAAAGCAACAATTCAAATTTTTTTTATTTTTTCTTTATATCAAGGAATTTGATTATATATATTAACTGCTTCTTTAAAATTATTTACTAACGGTAAACAATTCTCAATTCATTCATTATTTAAAAAATCTTCAACATTAGAATATCTAATAATATCTTTTATTTCTTTTTCTACATTTCTATGTTTTTGAGGTCTTACCATTTTTTTAGTGTATTTATATTGTAAAGCACATTTTCATTATATTTGTTTATATTTGAAAATAAAGTTAAATTCATTATTATCAATTTTATTGATTTATTTTTTTATTAAAGAATTTATGTTAAGAACACAAAATTGTGCACAACTTAAAAAAGAAAATATATGAGAAAAAGTTATTCTTACAGGTTGGGCAAGACATAGAAGAGATCATGGTTGAATTATTTTTATTGATTTATCTGACAGGTATGGACTTACACAAGTTGTTTTTGATCCAGAACATAATAAAGATGTTTGGGAAATAGCTGATAAAGTAAGAAATGAATATGTTTTACAAGTTACTTGAACTGTAAGAAGCAGACCAGAAGGTCAAGCAAATCCAAAATTAATTACTTGAGAAATAGAAGTAATTATAGATGAAATAAAGATTTTAGCTGAAAGTAAAGTTTTGCCTTTTGAAGTGGATGAATTTCATATAAATGCAGGTGAAGAAATAAGATATAAACATAGATATTTGGATTTAAGAAGAAAACCAGTGTTAGATAAAATGCTTTTTAGAAATAAAATGTTACATTTTACTAGAAATTGGTTTTATGAAAGAGATTTTGTAGAAGTTCAAACTCCAATTTTGGCAAATAGTTCTCCTGAATGAGCAAGAGATTTTTTGGTTCCTTCAAGACTGAATCCTGGTTGTTTTTATGCTTTACCACAAGCACCACAACAATTTAAACAACTTCTTATGGTTGGTGGTATGGATAAATATTTTCAAATAGCACCTTGTTTTAGAGATGAAGATCCAAGAGCAGATAGACATGCTGGTGATTTTTATCAAATAGATTGTGAAATGTCTTTTGTAGAGCAAAAAGATGTTTTTGATGTAGTAGAGGATTTTATGGTATATTTGTCTGAAAAAATGTCAGATAAAAAAATATTAAATCAAGTTCCTTCAAATATTCCTTTAAGAGAAAATGGAAAGTTTTTTAATTTAACATTTGATGAATCTATGGAAAAATTTGGTTCTGATAAACCGGATTTGAGATATGGTATGGAAATGGTGGATGTAGCAGATATTTTTTCAAGATCTACAAATGAAATATTCTCTTCAATAGGTTCTGATAAAGAAAAAAATAGAATTAAAGCATTGAAAGTTGTTTGATGAGACAATGTATTTTCAAAATCTCAAATGAAAAGTTTTGAAAAATGGGTAAAACAATATGGAGCACAAGGTTTGGGTTATTTTCAAATGAAAGAAGAAGGTTTGAAATGACCATTAAATAAATTTTTTTCAGAAGAAGATTTACAAGAAATAGTTGATAGAACAGAATTAAAAACTTGAGATGTAATTTTCTTTGGTGCTGGTAAAAAAGATGTTGTTTTATCTTATATGTGAAAATTTAGAAATCATTTAGCAGAATTGTTAAATCTAGCAAATAAAGATGAGTTAGCTTATGTATGGATTACAGATTTTCCAATGTTTGAAAAAGACGAAAACACACAAAAAGTTGATTTTTCTCATAATCCATTTTCAGCTCCACAAGGTGGGTTCGAAGCTATCGAAAATAAAGAAGGAGAAGATTTATTGAAAGTAAAAGCTTATCAATATGATTTAGTTTTGAATGGTTATGAAATTTCATCAGGTTCTATTCGTAATACAAATATTAAATCACTTGTAAAAGCTTTTGAAAAAGTAGGAAGAACTGAACAAGAAGTAAAAGAAAAATTTGGTGCAATGTATGAAGCTTTCCAATATTGAGTACCTCCACACGGTGGTTTTGCTCTTGGTATGGATAGAATTATGATGGTATTTACAGATGAAGATAATGTAAGAGAAGTATATGCTTTTCCAAAAACTTGA
>WFMP01000214.1 GCA_015489035.1 Candidatus Altimarinota bacterium | reverse complement strand
ATATCAAAAATATTTTTATCAGTCTATTCTTGGATTAAATCTATCAGTTAATAAATCAAAATATATTTATCAGGTATTAAAAAACATTGAAAATATTCATTTTATTAATTTGGAAGAATATGATTTTGATGCAAATTATATAATGAAATGTCCTATATGTGGGAAAAAGGAAGATATTAGTTTAGTGGGTTCAAGAAAAAAAACTAATACTGCAAAAAAATATATTATCAACAATAAAAAATTAAAAAGGTTTGAATACAAATGTAATCATGTAAATACTATATATTACGAGAAAGCCTATTTTTCAGTATCTTATAATAAATATAAAGAAGTAGATAGATTGAATGATAAGGAAATAAATAAAATATTCTTATATATATTTTTTTCATATGTATCAGATAGAATTAATAAAACAGATGTAATAAAATTTTATGATGAGAATGAAATAAAAACTGATGATATTGAACAGTTTATTGAAAAGAACAATTAAAGAGATGAAAAAAGTAAATGAGATAAAAAAGATATTAAATCTTGAGAGTGACTATGCATTGTATAATATATTATATATTTTTCGTACTGTTTTTTATGAGCTAGGTAAGCGTGCGTATGAAGAGCCTGATGAGTTGGTAAAGTTATTAGATACGGATATGGAATTACCTAAATTTATTAGAGTGATCGATGAAAGCATAAAAAGTGTAGAACTATATATAAACAATAAAATTGCAAAAGCATATACATGGGGTTCGTACAAAAAGTATAACAATACAAATATTTTAATAAATCAGTTTAGTAATCATAATATTTTTTTTCCAAACATGGAATACTGTTTTGTGCGTACTATGACTACATCACCCCATTACCTTCAGAAAAATCCAGTAATATGGCCTTATTATGCTTTATATTGGTTGGTATTAGATACAAAATATGAGTATGATAAAAATACAATTAGAATTTTTTTAATTGCAGTACGATTTCATTTTTTTCATTTACGTTATAAACAAAATATAGGTAAAGATAAAACCCTTTCTGAAACAATAGCTATAAATATTGTTCGTTCAATTGAACTATTATACAATTTCAATAAAAAAAATGACAACTCACTAGATGTTAAATATTTTCCTACTAATGAATTTTTAGAAATAAACTTTTTTGAATTAGCAAATTCTGAATCTTCATCAATCGAAAAGAATTACTTTTTTATTCGAGATATAGAGAATAAAAATTATTTAATATATGAAGATGGTTTAACAAAGATTCAAGTAAGGTCAAGTCGAATACTTAAAAAGGGTGCAGACAGAAAAACACATGAAAATAAAAATATAAGTGTTTATTTTCATGATGGATATGAAAAATATAAACGTTTAATGGCTTCTGCAAAAAAAATAGAAAAACAAGGAGGTGGAGGGGGTAAAAGGCATATCAGAGATATACAATATACAGTCAAAGAAGAATTATTAGCTGAAACAATCCTTATTAATAAACATAATTTATTGGATTTAACCTTAGAAGATCAAATTGATGCCGAAAATAGAATAAAAAGAAAGAGAAAAGCTTACACTGGTGATGATGTTGATAATACCCCCAATCTATATTTACAAAAGAAACGCAATAAAGCTTTTTCAGCAAATTTAACAAAAAAGGTTTTGCTCTTAAAAAATAACTATAATATTCCACCATTGAATATGTTTGTTGATTTTTTAAAATTTATTACTAAAAATAAACTTTCTGAAAAAGAGACATTAGAAAAAGATTTTTATGTAATGATTTTTCTTATCGATAGTTTACTTGGAATTGGGTATGAGGGATTAATAAAAATATTTTGTCCAAATTTGGACAATAAAAAAAGATTTTCATTGAACAATACATATTTAGAAGTAAAATTAGATTCATCTTTATTTGCCAATAATTATAATAAAAAATATTACAAAAAACATAAAAATGTAATAATATACGAATTGCCTACATATATAAAATATTTATTTAATAAATGTGAACAATATTGCAAAGAACTATCAGATGATAAGCAAAAAATATTATTAGAAATTGATACTGCAAAAATATATTTTTTATATATTAAAAATCAACAAAAAGAGTTTCCACATGTAATAAAATTAGATCCAAAACATAGTTGGAAAATAATATATACATTATTAAAACAAGATAATCTTGAAGATATAAGTCATATGTTTTGCGTAGGTAGATATCAAGGAAATGATACTTCAAGGATGGCATATGGAGCAACAAATAGTCGTGGACAAATTCACTCAAAATTTTTGCAAGAGTTATATTTGAAAATGAATCTTCATAATATAATTGCTAATTATTTAAATTTACCTCAGAAATTATTTAAGCCTAAAGTTGAACATAATGTTGAGCAATTTTATGTCGGTTCACCGTTTGTCATAGAAAAAGAAAAAATTAAAAATTTTTTTAAGTTTTTAAAACAATCTATCTATAATGAAAATGATAAGGTAAAAAGATTTAATTTGTATGCTATATATGCAAGATATGCATTAAGTTTTTTATTAGGCACAAGATCTTATGAAAAATCTATTTGTTTAGAAAATATCTGTTTTGAATTACATATTTTAATTATTACAGAAAAAGCGGATACCCCTATCAAGGGTATTAGAACTATTCCTATGTGTGATGAAGCAGAGGCAATAATAAGAAAATATTTTACATTATGTGATGAACAGGGAGTACCAAAAGATAATATCTATTTACTGTATGATGAATCATATAATTATTTAAAATTAAAATCGGCTTTAGAGCTATTAGATAATTCTAATATCAATAGTGAAATAAAAGATTTTATAATTAATGTGCCATTAAATATTGGTCGTCATACAATAACAAGATATGCTATGGAAAAAAAATTCAAGTTAACATATTTGGAAGCTTTTATGGGGCATTATATCTCTGGCGGAGAACAGAATGGAATTTTTTCAACGATGGATATGCTTTCTTATATAAAATCAGTTCGTTCTTTAACTGGCCAAATAGCTATGGAGTTTGGAATTGTCTAATATGCTAAATAATAAAAAAGAAGAGGCATTAAAACTTTTAAGTGAAGGAATGAATAGACATTCATCTATTGCTGCGAGTTTTCGAAAAGAATTGTTAAAAATTTTAGTTAAGTATGATGTTGATTTACCAATAGTAAAGAAAAAATTTAAATTAAATGTAGAATTTTTTAAATTTTTTGATTCAAATATTTCAAAAAGTGATAATCTAGATTCAAATATAGAACAGAAATATTATAAAAATTTTAATAGATTAAAAAAATTTAATTTAATTCACAAACAGTCATCAACTTTTGCTAAAAGTTTATCATTAATTTCTATTAACCCAAATCAAATTAGTTTATTAAGTAGTAAGTTCTCTAATACTTTTAAATTTATAAAAAACTATGAAGAAATTAAAAATAAGATATTATTAAATAATGATTTAAGTATTTATTATGTGTATATATACCTACGTCTTTTTAGTTATTCTACATTGAGTAAATTCGAACTATCTAAAATTATTATAAATAATATATTGTTATTGGAAAAAGATTTTTGTGTTCAGTATTTTGATAAGGATATTTATTTTTCCATATATAATAATAAAGCGTATAAATTACATGTATATGATAGATTTATATCTTCTTTTTTTTATATGCAACATGAAAAGTTATCAGAAAACGAATATTTATTTAGTGACATAATAAAATTCGAGAAGTTTTTTTTACAATATAAAAAAGAAAAATTTGGCAAAATTGGTATTAATCAAATAAAATATATGAATAGAAATTACTATATTTTTACAAATTCATCCATAAAGACAACAGTCTATTCTAAAATTTTAGCCACTAAAGAGTTAAGTATTAGTGAATTAAATGTTTTATATCCAAATAAAATTTCAAAAAAGTTTATAGAACTTGAAAAACAAATAATTGAAAAGCTATTTAAAGTGAGTAAAGTTGATAGAGATGAAATCGATACTATAGTGATAGGTGCTAACAATGAAAGTGATATATCAAGTTTTACTATTCATGACATTGATACATTGATGATATTTTTAAGGGAAAAGGGTAATCAAGTAAAAAAATCATCAATAAATAATATCATAAAAGAGTTGCAATTATATTATGCAATCGATCAAAATTTACATACACAAATGATATGTGATTATATAACATATTTATTGCTATTAACGAAAGAAGGAAAGTTGCGTCCAAGTTCTGTAAGGGGCTATTTATATATACTTAATAAATATTTATTTAAACAGATTGAGAACCTCAATAATATTGAAGAATCTGAAGTCCAAAATATTGAAAAAATATTAAGCTCCGATAATTATAAATTATCATATCTTAAAAAAATACGGCGTTTAATTAATAGTTTTTTTAAATATAATGAAAAAAATGGTATAGAAATTAATATATCTGGTACCCATTATGATAAATCAATGATTTTTAATTTGGAACTTAATTTTATTTTAGATGAAATTGAAAAATCTTATAGGGATAGAATGCGATATAAAATGGATAATAAGGTTAAAAAATTTGTTGTTGGAAAAAATGATAAATATAGAATATTACAGGAAAAAATACTTGTTCTTTTTGGATATTATTTTGGTATGAGAAAAAATGAAGCAAGGTCTCGTCTAATTTGTGATATGTATTTTAATAACAACTACATATATATTGATGTTAATAACGAAGGTTTAAAAAAAATAAAATTGAAATTAAAAACTTCTTCTAGTACAAGAAGAATTGGAGTTAAAATTGAAAATAAAAAACATTTAGAACTCATAAAAAAATGGTATAACGATAGAGAAGAAATATTAAAAAAGATTTCGTTTAAAAAAAATAAATATAATCAATATCTATTACTAGATAGTAACGAGAAGGGTTCTTTTTTACAAACAATAATTAAAGAAGATACATTTAATCATATAAATGAAATTATTAAGAAAGTTACTGAAAGATATTGCACTTATCATTCATTAAGACACTCATTTGCAACTAATCAGATGGCAGAGATATTTAGTAAGATTGATGAAAACCCTTATGATGCATTAGAATTTTCCGTATCTATGGGACATGAAACACCAGAAATTACATTAAGCTCTTATACACATGCCCAAATTATTTATATACTATTGCATTTAAATCTTGAAAAGGGTATTCAATAGGTATTTTATTTCTTTGGAATAAAAACAATATCGTTTTCCAATATTTCAAACGAAGAAGCATCCCCATAACGAAGTATAAAATTTAAAAAAAGATCAACAATAATGTATTCTCCTTGTGCTATATTTTTAATTATACCCATATCCTCTAAAGAGCTTCTAACATTATATAAAGTCTTACTTTCGATATTGACCTTTGAATTTTTAGCCAAGGCTGTTAAGACTTCTAAGTGATGTTTCTTTGTTTTTGTTTTTGTAATAAGCTCACCAAGATAAGCTTTGTTGTCTAAAATTGTTTCAAGCATAAAGTTATGCATCGTAGAATTATCTATATGTAAAAGATTATAGGCTAGGGCATTAATATATACTTTTTGCAAAAATTGCATAGAGTAATCAGGATGTCCCCCTAAGAATGTAATATATTCAAAAAGATTATCACATATAATATTTTTTTGATTAAAAATATTGTGAGCATATTGATAGAGTTCATCTATATCTAACGGAGGGAGAGCTATTATTTTTGCAAAGTGAAAAAAGGCAGAACTTTTATTTTCAAATATTTTTGTCATAATAGATTCAATACTCCCTAAAAATATATAAGTTATATTTGTATGATGCTGTAAAACAGAACGAGTTTTATCTAAGATGTCATTAGAAGCAATTTTAAGTATATCTTGAAATTCATCAAAAACACATTTAATATTAATGCTTTTCTTTATGGCAGTTGCATTAAGCACATCTAGTGCATGTAGATAGTAAGCGACTTCATCTATTTTAGAATCATCTGTTTGATTAAACTCAATTGAGATATCAATTAAGTCTGCTATACTTGAATCTATTCCTTTGATTGATTTAATAAGATCATATAAGGAGTGTTTTGCTCTTTGCACAAAATTATCAATATTGGATAGGCTATAAGCACTATCTATAATTTTATCTGCAAAACTTTTGAGACTTGAGACTATATTGATGTCTATATAAATATAATGATACTCTTGTTTATTCTCAAGTAAGTGTTTAACTAAGGATGTCTTTCCAAATCTTCTAGGTGCTTTAATCATAATGTTTTGATTATGATCAATGTAAGTTTTAAAGAGCGGAAGGTGTTTTTTACGATCTATAAAATTTTCACCGGTTACTGGTGTTCCTGTTTTAAACATTAGAAAAGCCTTTCTATTAAAAATATAGATAAGTATATCATTATATTTATAGTATGTCAAATTACATAGATATAGATATCGACTAATTGATTAGATATAATTTAAGTTTAAAAGATAACCATCAGCCATATACAATATTAATAATAAATTAAAAACAACATTATAAAATAAATAATTAAAAACAATATATATTTTATTGTATTTATAATTTCTACTATCTTTGGACCTTATCGAAATAAACATATATATGTTACTTTTTTGGGTTAGAAATAATATTAAAACTACATAAAGACTTTTATATAATATCTTTATGTTTATATTAAAAAATATTTAATAATAATCATTAATAAATTATTTTATGTAAAATAAGGTAAATT
>WFMP01000213.1 GCA_015489035.1 Candidatus Altimarinota bacterium | reverse complement strand
TGCTATAGTTGATTTACCGCTACCGCTAAGTCCGGTAAACCAAAGAATACATGGCTTTTGACGGATCAGCTTTGCTCTATCTTTTTTGGTGATGTGCTGATCATGCCACACTATATTATTTTTACTCATTTATTTCTACAAACCAGATAATGGGGGTCAGGTATTGGGAATAAACCCATTTGCAATTTAACATTTATAAACCCTGCTGTTGCTGTTACTAGTATTTTACGACTCGGCATCATGTCCTCCTTGGTTGAGGATTAGTGTCTCCCTGCATTGAGTTTTAGCTGTTTCAAATGCTTGTAAATCTGTTTGTATAGTAACCCAAACAATACTAGGGTCTATACCAAAGTATTCATGTGTGATATGATTTCTAAAATCAACTACTACTTGATATTCTTTAGATAATAGTTTATTCTTGAGTAAATACTTTGATGCTTCACCTATAATTTCAAACTCTCTTATAACACTATCCCAAGCTATGAAATCATGCAAAAGGTTTTGAACATTATCAAAGCCACTTGATACTTTTTTAATCTTTTGTACTGCTATATAAATATCAAATATAAAAAGTTCTATTTCTCTATCTACACTATTTATATCATACATAAATAAAATCTTTCTTTATTCTATGTTTTACAAATGTTTTCATTGAGTGAAAAATACCTATATCTACATCTTTACCTAATGCCTCTTTTAAAAAGTTTTTTGCTCTAAACAAATCAAAGCCACTTTTTATTTCCATCTTCAATACAGCTATATCTATATCACTCTCTTGCGTATCAGTACCTTTTGCAACACTTCCAAATACAGCAAATTCTTTTATTCCATATCTTTCGTTTAGTATTGGCTTAAGCTCTTTAAGTTTATTTATGATGACTGTATTCATTACATATAATCCTTAACTATCACTATTAAATATATCACGAGTATATACTTTTTCTTTTACATCTTCTAAAATAGTTTCAAATCTATTTGCAATTATAACATCACTCATAGCTTTAAACTCTTTTAAATCTTTTGAAGCTCTTATCATATCAGCTTTATTCCATCTATAAATCTAAAATCTTTTTTATTATAAGTCCACAAAGGCACATCATATACAAGACAAGTTGCAGCTATTATCGCATCATATATTCCCATGCCATGAGATAGAGCATATTTATCTATGATAATATCTGCTAAATCTAAACTTGACTGTTCTATATCTAGTAATCTTACTTGGGATAGAATTCTATTTATTTTTTTAAGTTCTCTTTTATTTAAAGCACCAATCTTAAATTCTAATTTTACAATGGAACTAATACAATAGTCTTTTGAAAAATCTATCTCTAGTTTACTTTTCGAATAGTCTTTGAACACTCTCATGGCTAAAGCCACAAGATTCCAACTTCATAGGGTGATAACTAGAGTTTAACAAACTAAACTCCCCGCCATAGCACTCTCCATTGGCTTAAATTCCCCTAATCGTTCCATGGGTATTAGATTTTGTGCGGCTAATTCATCTCGTGAATTTATAGCACCACAAGCTTTGCATATCCATAATCTATCGGATAAAGTTAAATCTTTATTTTTAACACCACATCTGCAAAGCTTTGAAGATGGATAAAATCTGTCGTGAACTTTTAATTCTCTATTATGCCAATCGGCTTTATACTCTAAAAAAGTTCTAAACATTCTCCATCCGCTTTGAGCGATATGTCTTGATAGTTTATGGTTTTTCATAAGATTGCTTACTGCTAAATCTTCAATTCCGATAGCTTGGTTTTCACTAATTATTTTAGAAGATAGCTTATGTAAAAAATCTTTTCTTTGATTTGCAACTCTTTCTTGTATTTTAGCAACTGTTTTTTGTTGCTTTAAGTATCTTTTTGATTTTGGTGTAGTATCTCCTTTTGTTCTGCTATGCTGTTTTCTTGATAACTGTTTTTGTTTAATTTTTAAGTTCTTTAATGATTTCTCTAACCATTTAGGATTAGCAATATCAGTAACATCCCCCTTATCATTTTTAGTAACCATTAGCGAAGTCAAACCTAAATCTATACCAATTTTTGATGTTTGCATAGGCTTAAGTTTAATCTCTGTTTTTACAGCAACAGAAGCATAATATTTATTGTTTTTTCTTGAAACAGTAACATTTAAAATCTTTCCTAAAATCTCCTGTGATTTAGCAAATTTTATATATTTTAATTTTGGTAATTTAATATAATTGTCTTTAATTTCTATATTATTATTGGTAAAATTAGTTCTATAGCTTTGATAACTATCTTTTTTAGAATGAAAATTAGGAAATTTAGCTCTTTTGCTGAAGAAATTAATAAATGCTCTATCTTGATTTTTTATAGCATTTTGTAAAGAAAATTTATCTACTTCCTTTAACCACTTATACTCTTCTAGTTTCTTCATAAAAGTTAATATTTCTGATTCCCTTTTGTATTTTAATATGTATTCATTTAGCTCTAATCTTTCTTTATTAAACCCTAAAAGCCTATTATAAATATATCTGCTGGCATTAAAAGTTTTTTCTATCTGTAAAATTTGCATTTGTGTCGGATAGATTCTAATTTTATATGCTTTTGTAATGGTCTTAACTGATAAAATATCCATCATCTTGCTCTCTTTTTATATTTCTTAGTGGAAGTTTTTTGAGATTGTATATAGTTTTTTATTTGCTCAACATTTGTATCTCCTACTGTATTAATAAAATAACTAGGATTCCACAATGCTCCACCCCATAACTTTTGTTTTAGCTCAGGAAATTCTTTAAATAAAAATCTTGCTGTATTTCCCTTTAATGCTTTAACTATGTTTGGAATATAGTGTTGTGGTTTACAAGATATTAATATATGAACATGATCTTTATCTGTTTCCATCTCTATTATTTCAAAACCATTATCATTTGCAATTTGCAACAACATCTCTTTTAACCTTGACTCTAGTTTTCCAAATAGTATTTTATGTCTATATTTTACACACCAAACAAGATGGTATTGTAAAGCATAAACATATCCTCTTCCTTTAATTATTTCCATATATAATTATAACATAAGTTTCTTTAAAAAACAAGTATTTATGATAGTTATTACTAATTTATTTAATAACATATGTATTTAAGATTATCCACCTAACTCATGATTAAAATCACGAGTGTGCGGTGGATGGTTATCAAGATACAGGTATCTAAAAATATCATTAATTTTTTTCTCTTCTTAGATTATGTACATATAATGCACTATCTTCTACATGACTATATGGTTTTACATCACTTAAATCTTCACCATCATCTTCATATTTAATTTTATGCAAATGTTTCATGGGGTCTTTTTTTGTATAAACTAAAGTATCATCTTTTTTCTGCATATCTAAAAATTGTTTTATTGCAACACTTGCAACATCTTCTATCGTTTTTTGTTGTTGTTTAACATACTCTTTAAATCTAATTTCTAC
>WFMP01000212.1 GCA_015489035.1 Candidatus Altimarinota bacterium | reverse complement strand
GCAAAAGAATATAGTAAAAAATTAGACGATATGGCAAAAGAAAAAGAATCAAGTATTATGAAAATATAAAAAATTTATTATATAAAAAAATATTAAAATGAAAAAAATGTGTAAATTCGTTAAATTATGAGTATGAGCATTAGTTGTTGGTGAAACAATAGCATCTTATTATAAAGATGAAAAGTTTAGAAAAAATGTTGATGAAGCCAAATGATTTGATAAATGTAAAATAGTATTCAAAAATCTTATAGATTTAAATAGTAAAGTATTCACTGATGTTAAATCAGTTGATTATAAAACAGAATACAATAAATATAAAGATATTGCCGACACAAAATACGGTGAATATAAAGAAGTAGTTGATAATAAAATAAGTGAAATAAATAAAAAAATAGACTACTTAAAAGAAGAATGAGATAAACTAAATCAAGAAAAATTACAACCATTATTGAATGATGTCCAAACAAAATACAATGAAATTATAGACATTGTTTGAACACAAAAAGAAGAATTGGTTGAAAAATATGGTCCTGAATTAGAGAAAATTCAAGAAAAAATAAATGCTTCTGTTGAAGAAATTAAGTGAAAAGTTAATAAAGTTTTAGAAAAGAAAGAAAAATAATTTAATTTTTAATTTTTTGTTAATGTTCAATTTTAAGGAGTTTATTGAAAACTTAAAAGAAAATGATGAAAAAAAGGATATAGTTGAAAAATATGAAAAAAATGTAGAAATCTTACCAGAAAAATTTGAAGATACAATTATCTACAAAGATTACTTAAACAAATTTAATACTACTAATTTAGACTTACTTTTGCCAGAATATATAGATGAAGATTTTGATTTTGAATTATTAGTTAAACTTGTAATTAGTTCTTTTTCATCATCTTATGTCTTAGAAAAAGATCAAGAAACTTGAAAAATGGAATTACTAATAAATGTAAGTGCTTGAGATAAACATGTAGCAAAGAAATTATCAGAATTATGGGGATTCCAAATTGCAAGAATGTATGAAATTTATATTGAAGAACAAATGAATCTTGAAATATTGGCTCATGAAGATGAAAAAGAAAAAGATATTGTCCTATCTCAAAGAGCTAATAACTTAGATAAATGGAAATTAACTCTTGACAATTTAGTAGTTTCACAATTAAAAGAAGAAGAACAAAAAGAAAAAGAAGATAAACTTAATGATTTAATGAATCAATTATAATTTATTTATTAATTTTAATATTGTGCCTGCAAAAACAGATGTAATAGAATATGCTTTAAGATATATCTATAGATATCAAAAAACAGAAAGAGAACTTATTATCCAACTTAGAAAAAAAAGATATACAGAAACAGAAATTGAGAAAGCTATAGCTTATCTTAAAGACAGGTGATATGTAAATGATAAAAAATTTACAAAAGAATATATTGAATATCATCTTATAAGCAGATGAAAACCTATTATATATGTAAAAAATAAATTATATGAAAAATGAATTGATTTTAGGTTAACAAAACAAATTATAGAAGAAAAATTTGATGAGATAAATCAATGAATTCAATTACAAATTACTAAAGAGATTGAAAATTATAAGAATAAATGATTAAATCCATTGGATATTATCCAGAAAATTACTAGGAAATGATATACTATGTCACAGGTAAAATATGTTATAAACAATAAAGAAGAAATTTAATTTTTAAAGTAAAACCATGACTGCATATTTTGATGTTATGAAATTAATATTTTTTATTCTAACTATGTTAGTTGCATTATTCCAATTAAGATTAAAATGAATAATTTCATCTAATGTTTTATGAATTATATGACCTTTCATTATGCCAATATATTTCATTGTGCTTGGTATAATAATATGATATGTTATATGATATATCATGCAAGCAAAAGAAGAAACAGAAGAATGAAAAGAAAAAAAATATATAAGTTGATTTATAGCTTGATGAATTATATGAGTTATATTATCAGCTGTTTATTATTTTATAGCTCCTTAAATTATGATTAAATATATATTATTGTTAATTAGTTTAATTTTGTTATCTTGATGTTGAGCTACTTCCCAAAAAAATAAAATGCAAGATGTAAGCTTTTGAAATTTTAATATTACAATAGATAATAATTACAAAATTACTAATATAAAACCAAATCCAAAAATCAGAAATGCTAATGTCTTATTAGAATATAAATTAGATAATTATAATAACTTGTCTCCTTCGCTAATTATTTATAAATATATTTGAGAGTATCCAGCTAATATAAGAAAGTTTTCAGATATAATATTAGATAAATTTCAAAAAAATGTTATCTGAAGTAAGATTATGAATAGTAAAATTATCAATATAAATAAAAGTAAAGTATTCTATTTATTATACTCAATATCCAATAATATATTTTCTAAAAAGGATAAAACAGACTACTTTTGATTACAAGCATATGTATTTGGAGAAAATAGAAAAATGTATATAATATCCTACATATCAAAAAGTAAAAAACAATTGGATGATATGCTCGATAGTATTAAAAATTTAAAATATAATAAATAAATATGGAAAATAATGTATTATCAAATCCAAGTGGATGAGAGATTATCATAAAATTATTTATATGATCTATAGTTTGACTTATATTTTCTTGAGTGGTTTTTGTAATGTTTATATGACTTGGCTCCACAATAGATGAATCTATAAAAAATGCAGCAAATCATTTCACATTTAGTCCCTTAGTATGGTTATCATTTATGGCTATATGATTGATAACATCTATCGTGTGAAGTCTAGTTATCTCGTGAATTTATAATGTTTTATGGAATCAAGATTACTATGATATGAAGCTAATGTCATCATGAATTTGAGCTGCCAATCTATTAATATTTATACCTTTTTTATTTTTATATTTTTATGTGTGAAGTATTTTATCCAACATAGATCAATTATTCCTAGTTTATTGATTTCATCTATTCTTTTGAATATTTATTTCATTTATTATAATGGATCTAGTTAAAAATCCTAACTACTCACCTGTTTATGTGATATGAAATTCATTTTGATTTATTATTACATTACTTGTATTCTTTATAATTTATTCAATTTATTCTTCTCAAGTTTGAGAAAGTACAAAAAATATTCTATTCTTCCCTCCTATATTAGCATTTTCTTTAATACCGTTTATAGCTAGCATATGGGAAAAACTGTATTATAAATTTTATGAAATGTGAAATGATTTTCTTTACATTCCCTCTGCAATAGAAGTTATGGTAGATGAAGAAGAATCAGATGAAATAAATGTAAATACTAAATAATTTTAAAATCTAATAATTTAAACAATGAAAATAAAATCTTATGTAAGTTGATTCATAATCTGAATAGTCACAACTCTGTTAATTGTTATATGATACCAATCTATAATACTACCAAATCAAGTCGTAGATAAAAATTCAGTAAATATATGAAAAACTATAAATGAAAAAATAAAAAATATATCTGAGGCTATAAAAAGTATAAAATGAGTAAATAATAATACAGATGAGAGACAATTTAATAAATTTTCAAAGATTAAGGAGATATTAGATACTCAATATCTTGATCCTAGTTACGTCTCATGAACAGTTATGTGGGAAAATGCATTACAAGCATTTGTAGCATCATTATGAGATCCATTTACAGTATATTTAACTGCTAGAGATAACAAATCATTACATGAAGAATTAGAGTGAAGTTCTAATTTTCAATGAATTTGAGCTGTAGTTACAAAAGTTCCAACTGGAATCATGCTTGAACAAATTATAAAAAACTCACCTGCACAAAAGGCTTGATTAAAACCATTAGATATTATTTTAAAATCAAATTGAACTTGATTAGCTAAATTACCTTTATGAAAAGCAGTATCTTTAATAAAATGACCTGCTGGAACAAAAGTTAAATTAACTATAAAAAGATGAGAAAAAATATTCGATGTAGATGTTACAAGAGATAAATTAAAGCTAACATCGGTAAATGATAAAATAATAAAATATAAAAATAAAAAGTTTTGATATATTTCCATATCATCTGTTTGAGAAAAGACATATAAACAGTTTAAAAAAGATTATAATGAGCTATTATCGAAACATATTCAATGAATTATCTTAGATTTAAGATGAAATTGAGGTGGTTATCTATGAATTTGATATAAAATAGGTGCTACTTGGGCTAAAAAATGAGATATAGTAGTTCAAACAAGATATAGAGACCCTAGTCAAAATCAAGTGCTTAGAGCTACAAGTACTTGAAAATTATATTGATTTCCAACTGTAATCCTTGTAAATGGATATACAGCTTCCGCAGGTGAAATTATAACAGCTGCCATTAAAGAAAATAATAAACAAACTACGAAATTAGTATGAACAAAGACATTTTGAAAATGAACAATTCAAACATTAAGACAATTTCCAGATGGTAGCAGTCTAAAATATACTATATGAAAATGGTATACTCCAGATAATGAGAATGTATGTAAAAAATGAGTATTACCATGAAATGGATTTGAACCAGATGTAAAAATAAAATTTAATCCAAAACTCTATAAAAAAAATCTTACAGATAATCAATTAGAAAAAGCAAAAGAAGTATTAAATAAACTAATTAAATAGCT
>WFMP01000211.1 GCA_015489035.1 Candidatus Altimarinota bacterium | reverse complement strand
TCTATTTGACAAATCATGATAGAGTTCCATATCTGGTGCTATTACTTTTAGGCTCGGACAAAGCCTTAAAGCCTCTTTAATGCTCATGGCTGTTTTAACATCATAAGCTCGTGCTTCATAGCTCGATGTTGTGAGTATTCCGTGTAAATCGCCATATTGATCCATAAAACAAGACAAATCATCATCCCTTTTAAGAGATTGTTGATAAAATACAGACGTCAAAGATCCAGAGTCGATAAACTTTACTCTATTTGCCTCTGTGAAAATAGAGTCATCGCTTTTACCGCCGACACCGACGGGCACACCGATAAGAGATTTGTCTTTGGTTCTGTGCGCTGAAACAAAAAAACAGTCTATATCTATATGTATCTTCATCTTATATGCCCCTATATTACTTTATCTTAGAGGTGTATATATTTTATTATACACTATCTTATACACTTTAAAGTGTTCTATGTTTCTTTAATAATTGGATGATTATACAAAAAGAAAAATGTATTTCTTGAAAAAATGGCACATAGACATATTATTATAAATGTTTCCAGTTTTGATTTTCTCGCCATACTTCAATTTCGGAAACAATATATGTAATTTTTCCTCGCTTCTTTTTTTGCTGATAAGGCAATTTATCTTTTAATCGACCTCGGTATGTAGCTTGTGAGCTAATAGACATATCTGGGTAAAGTATAGATAATTCTTTTGGAGATATATATTTTTTAGCTTGTATCATTTTTATACGAGCTTCTGTGTCAATTTTTTTATGATTTTCTTTCATATACTGTAATTCTTCTAAGATACTATCTTTTTCATCACGCAGTTGCTCGATTTCACTATGAACTATATTATAATTTTCTTGTTCTGTGTAATCACAAATAGTTTCAGGATATTGTGTGTTGAAACACTCTTCGTTATATAATTTTTGCAGTTCTTCTTCATAAAGTTCTTTCTCTTTTAATTCTTCTTCTATGCGTTCAAGTTCAACCTCGTGTTCAAGCAAGTCAATAGAAAGTTCTAATTCATCTATGATATAATTTATATTATCATTTGAGAGTGTATTAAAGTCTAAGTTATTTGCATCATAGGGTGTAAATAATAATAAATTGTCTAAATCATAATCTTTTTTATCTATATATCCCAAAAGCTTTTCTAATCCAAGTAAGCCTTTTTCTCTGTCAATATAAGCTTCAACATCCTCATACATAAAATCTTTTTCAGTGTCTGAAATTGTATGTATATCAAAATCATCAATATCTATGAGTATTTCTAAAAGTTTAGAATTACTTAGGATAGATAAATCAAGGTCATATAAAATCTCATTTTTTATGATGTGCAATATTTTTGTTTCTTTTAAAGTCATAGGAAAATTGTAGCGAAAGAGTGTGAAAATTTAGTGATTTATGTAGAAATTTAACTGTTTTCGCTAAAATGTAGTATATTATTAAAATACGGAATTTTTTATATGAATGAAGCCCAAACAAGAACTAATTTAATTGATGACGAACTTGTAAAATGTGGGTGGAATGTCAATGACATTACAAAAGTAATACAAAAGTAATACAAGAGTATGAAATAGAGCTTGACAATGACTTGCCAAAGTTTTTTGATAGAACCAAACGCTTTGTTGATTATGTGCTTTTAAACAAGACTGGAAAAATTATTGCCATTGTTGAAGCTAAGAGAGAAAGTAAAGCTGTTGGTTCTGCTAAAACACAAGCTGAATACTATGTTAGACGTATAAAAAATGTTCAAGGTTTTGCTCCATTTGTTTATATAACCAATGGACTTGAAATTGAGTTTTGGGATACTGAAAATTATCCGATTAGAAAAGTTTTATCATATCACTCCCTTGATGATTTAGAAACTTACAGAAAACGAAATGACAATAATATTAAACTATCTTCTGAACTACTAAACAAAGATATAGCAGGAAGATACTACCAAGTAAATGCTATAACTAAATCACTTGAAACACTTACAGATAAGCATAGAAGTATTTTATGGGTTATGGCTACTGGAACGGGAAAAACAAGAACAATTATATCTCTTGTAGATATTTTACTTCGTCAAGGTTTTATCAAAAGGGTTCTATTTCTTGCCGATAGAAGAGAGTTAGCCCGTCAAGCTATGGATAACTTCAAAGAACATCTAC
>WFMP01000210.1 GCA_015489035.1 Candidatus Altimarinota bacterium | reverse complement strand
AGTGGAAGAATGTTTGTGAAATTTGCAAGCTGAACAATCTTGGAATATGTTCTTATATTGCTGTAAAGATTTGAAGTTAGCGAAATCATCACTATCATTTAAAAGAGGAGTTGAGAGTTTAAGATATTTAACTTCAGGGGATTATACACTAGAAGAAATAGCTAAGATATTAGGTATTACAAGAGAACGAGTAAGATAGATAGAGGCACAAGCATTAAAAAAATTGGTAGGAAATTAAAAGATTATATATCAGGAGAATTGTAATGGAAATATTTGAAGTAACAGAATCACATGCTAATGCTAATATAGATAGCACAGAGTTTAGTAATAAAATAAAAGAAGTAATTGAAGGAATGCTTGGAGTAGTAATATCAAGTGGAGATAACGATATAAACCATGATTTTGATGATTTAAAAGTTATTATGGAACATGGTGGTGTTGCTTTTGTTGGTAGTGGTGAAGCTTATGGCAAAGATTCAGCGACTGAGGCACTTAAACTTGCGATAAAAGATTCATCTTTAGAATTTAGTTTGATAGATAAAGTAGCAGGTTCTCTCATACACTTTGTAATACACCCTGATTTTTCTATTATGAACATTATGGAAGCCATGGAACTTATAAATGAGAATGCAAACCATGAATCTGATATTATTTGGGGAACAACTACTGATAAAACACTTGATGAGAACTATGTAAAAGCTACTATTTTATTTGCTGGGTTTGACAAAGAAATTTACAAAAATATTGTAGCTAATAATATGGACTACGAAAAACAATAACTTTCATGTAAGCAGACATAAAGCTGTCAAGAGAAAGTAATAAACTCTTATATATAAAATATAGGAGTAGTTTGTGAGATTAAAATATGAAGTTGTGAAAGGGTTATGCTTACTAATGAGTAGAACTTGTATAAAAATTAGAGATACTAAAAATATCTCAGTAAATTTCAAGAGGTTGAAATGGTCTGATAAACAAATGCATTTAACTTTGCAAGACTATCAATTTCATTTTAATGACTTCTTCCACACTCCCAACACCTTACTACTAGATGAAGCGGATCTTCCCATTTGCAATAGTAAGACAATCCCATGTTTTTGGGCTTTACATAGGTTTTATCCCTATTTTTCCGTGTTACAGTAAACTATTTTGATTTGAGTACCTGTAATTCTACTCAAATCTACTTAAAAAATTATAAGTGTACTTACGAAATAATTTTTTACAAATATCCTCTACAACCCTTTGTATAAGGGCTATAGAGTGTTTTAGTTTACTTTAAGATGGGAAGATCCGATGAAGTAATCCGTAAACTAGATGAGTTGGTAAAATCAAAATCAAAAATAGCTGATTATGATGAGTTGAAATCCGATATAGAGTGGTTAAAAGAATACTATGAAGAAGAATCATGGAACGATGTAACTAGATGGCTTACAAATATTGACAGCACTCTAAGAGAAACATTTTCTCAGTATATGGAGGCGATAAAGGATATAAAGAAATAGTATAGTTATGACAATTTAGTTAAAATACTTAAATAGAAAAAAATCAAATTATAATTCTGGAGCTAAAATGAATTATTGGCATATGCAACTTGAGCTTGGCGATAATAAACTAGGTTGCACTAAGGTAAAAGAAATTTTAATTCATAATATAATTGGAATTGGTACATGGGATGAAAAATCATCTGATTTCAGAGTCAGATGAATCATTTTTCTTTTGTGTTATTAATGGTTAATTTGATATGTAGGTTTAAAAATATTTAAAAAAAGGATAGAACAAAATGACTATAACAAAAGATAAATTAAAACTCTTATGGAATAAAAAAAAGAATATTGATGGAAACAATGATTATATTAAAAGAGTTGAAGATATTTTAAAAGCTTTAGAGATTGATCAATTAGATGAAATTCCAGAAAGTGAACATAACAAAGTTTTTTTTGGACCCGCCTGTGATGGAATAACAGAGGGGCAAGATAGTGGTGGTGGGAAAAAAAGTATCGAAAATATGAAAAATAAATTTGATAAATATTATAATAAACAGATTAATGCCATTTGTACTATTGTGGGTGCACCAGAACGATATAAAGATTTTAGAGTATTTTCAAATGCAAGTGAAAATTCTGATTGGGAAACTTCAAATTTATCAGTAGGTATCAATACCCCAGATAATTATTTTATAAGCAATAATTATTTTTACAATATTGCCAAATTTATTAAACAATCGAAAAATAAATCTGAATTTGATAAAATAGTAGGTACTGAGGATGAAAATCAACTACCTTTAGTTGTTGGATGGAATGATGAAGCTAGTCAAGAAAATATTGATAGACAAAAAATAATTTTAAAGAAAAAATTTGTAACGAAATACCTTTGGATGCTCGGGAATAAAGAAGATATTTTAACTATTTTTAGTCTGCAATCATTTTATAATTTGCAGCAATCTGGAATTTTCAATGAGTTTGGTTTTGAATTTAGTCCAGATAGCAATTTTGATGACTTTACTAACCAATGGAAAGAATTTAGTAAAAAAATATTAGAGGAATTGAATATTTATGATAATGATAAAAAATTAGAATTTTCAAAATGGTTATTTCTACTATCATTTTCTATG
This sequence comes from Candidatus Altimarinota bacterium, assembly GCA_015489035.1. GTDB lineage: Bacteria > Patescibacteriota > Gracilibacteria > Absconditabacterales > Absconditicoccaceae > S009-33. Next base: position 6,708 of record WFMP01000210.1, on the reverse strand, counting down.
TCAGATATCAAAAATATTTCAGACTCATTAGAAACAGGAAATCAAGCCGTTATTTTGTGGGGACCTCCTGGTACTGGTAAAACTTATGAAAGCGAAGAAGTTGTAAAAGAACTTTTAAAGATAAATGTAGACGAGAATATTGAAGATTATTTATTCTCAAATAATGAAATAAACGATAAAGGGTATTATGAAATAATACAATTTCATCCAAACTATACCTATCAAGATTTTATAGGTGGAATTGCTCCAAGTTTAGGCAATAAAACAACGAGTGATACAATATCCTATGAACTAAGAGAGGGAATATTTAAAAGATTTTGTGATAAAGCAAATGAAATTTATGAAAAAGAAAGAGAAAATGAAGAGAATAAAACAAAATTTATCTTTATAATCGATGAAATTAATAGAGCTGAACTCTCAGCAGTATTTGGAGAATTGCTTTATGCACTTGAATATAGAGGGAAATCCATAAATCTACCATATTTTGGTAAGTTTACTATCCCTAGCAATGTTTATATTATAGGTACGATGAACAATGTAGATAAAAGTTTGGTTACTTTTGACTTAGCTTTACGCAGAAGATTTGGTTTTTTTAAACTTATGCCAAAACTTGAAGTCATCAATGAAGTTTTAGGTGAAAAAGTGGAGAAAGAATCACTGAATTTATATTATGAAAAGTGTATAAATCTAAATAATAGCATAAAAGATACATTAGATTTAGGAGAAGATTATCAAATAGGTCAAGCATACTTTTTAAAAATAAAAGATTTTTTAAAATATGAAGATATTGAAAAAGTAGAAAAATTAGATGATGAAAATAAACTAATCATTACAAGTTTTGAGCTTGAAAAACTATGGGTATATAATATTGAACCACTACTTGAAGAGTATCTTGGTATGGGTATGGACCAAAAAGAATTAAAAGAAAAATTAGAACTATTGCAAAAAGAGTTTGTAGAAAATTAGTATGGATTTAACTTTAAAAGATAGTCAATTTTTAGTTGGCAAACATATTGATAAAGATAAAAGTGCATCAGTAAGAGCTGATAAATATAAAACTGCTTTGTATTGTCAAGCAATTGATAAACTCAACAACGATATTAAAAGTAAAAAAGTAGAGTTTTTTTCATTCTCTAATGTAAAAGAGAAACAAATTTTAGAAGATAACTTGATTTGGTATGAGATTAATAGCACAAGAGAGAGTAATTCAAATATTGTTGTAAATAGTGCCTCTTTTTTTACATCTCATTATATTGGATTTTATTCTACTATAATCACTATCAATAAGATTTCTAAAACTGTAAACATAAAAATAGAACCAAGATTTGGGGATGCACTCTTATGCTACTTATTGTCCTATTCTTATGGTGTATATTTATCAAAAAGCTTTTCAAGTAGTAGCAATGACAAAACTCAAAGTTTATGGCTTATAGTTTTTATGTGGAAAGCACTTTTACAAAAAGCTATGACAAAAAGCCAGATTCCAAAAGAGTATAAAAAATTTTCTAAAAATCTACATATTTTTAAAGGTCAACTCAATATTTCAAATCATATCAAGTACAATCTATTTGATAAAAGTAAATTTTATTGTGATTATAGAAAACTTACCATGGATACGACGATAAATCAAACAATAAGATACACCTACAAACTTCTTCAAAAAGAGTATGGGCATATTTTAGGTGATATAGGTGAGTATGATTTGATGTTACAATCTTTTGGAGTGAACAATCAAAATATTAGCTTAAAGCAGATTCAAAATATACGATATTCTAAGCTTAATTTTCAATATAAAAAGGTGATGGAGTTAAGTTCACTTATAATTAAAAACCAAGCAAAAACAAGTGACATTAGCTCAAGTAGTGATGATAGTTTTGCCTATTTTGTAGATATTGCAGAACTATGGGAAAATTATCTTTTGAAAGTTTTACAAAAAGGATTGCCCGAATATTATATCTATTCTCCAAATGAAAAAGGTGGAGTAAGTTTATTAGATGATGGCAGTCGTAGTATTCTTCCAGATATTATTATAGAAAAAAATGGAAATGTGATTGCTATACTTGATGCAAAATATAAGTGGTATGAAAAAATAGGGAGAACTGCTTCTGATTATTCTAATGTTAGTAGAGATGATTTATATCAGATGATTACTTATTTATATCATTACGGTAAAGAATCAGAAAAGATTGTAGGTTTATTTATATCTCCTGTTGAGCAGGAAAACAAAGACAATAAAAAATATAGAGAAGGACCTAAAAAATTTAACAATAATAAAAATCATAGAATTGGTGTATTGAATTTGAATATTGATAAGTTTAGCGGTTTAAAACCTATTGTCAATATAGCTATTCAAGAAGAAGAAAACAAATTTATAAAAAAAATCAAAGGAATTTTAAATGACCCTATCTAAATCCCAATACATAAGAGGCCTACAATGCCATAAGTCTCTATGGTTATATAAAAACAAACCAGGATTAAGAGATACTCCGGACAGTCAAACAGAATCAAGTTTTAATACTGGCTACGATGTCGGAGAATTAGCAAAAGAACTATTTCCTAATGGTGTTGAGATAGAGTTTGATAGCAAAAATTTCAATGGTATGGTTAAAAAGACTAAAGAGCTTATCTCCAATGGTACAGAAGTAATATATGAAGCAACATTTAGTGAAGACGGTATCTTTGCAATGGCTGATATTTTAGTTAGAAATAGCAATACATGGGATATTTACGAAGTAAAAGCTTCAACTCATACAAAAGAGTACCATAAAAATGATACCGCAATCCAATGGTATGCACTCTCTAAGGCTATAAATCTCAACCGTGCATATGTGGTGCATATTAACAACCAATATATTAGAAATAGTAAACTTAATGTACAAGAACTATTTACCATTGATGACATCACAGATATAGTTTTAGAAAAACAAGATGAGATACCTTTGCAACTTGCAGAAATGGAAGAGATATTAAATGGTGAAATTCCAAACATTGATATAGGCAAACATTGTAGTGACCCTCATGGATGTGATTTTAGTTCTCATTGTTGGAAACATATACCTAAGAAAAACTCAGTCTTTGATATATCTTATGCTATGGGTAAGCAATGGAAACTTTACTATCAAGGTATTCTCAGTATAGATGATGTACCAGATGATTTTCATCTAGGTAAAAATGCAACATTACAAATAAAACACCATAGGTCACAAGAAATAAAAATAGACAAACCAAAAATTAAAGAGTTCTTAGAGACGATTAAGTACCCTATAAACTTCTTTGACTTTGAAACTTTTCAAAATGCTATTCCAAGGTTTGACAACCAAAGACCTTATGCACAGATGCCTTTCCAGTATTCGTTACATATCTTACATGAAGATGGAAGACTAGAACATAAAGAGTTTTTAGGAGATGAGAACAGTGACCCAAGACGACCATTATCAGATCAGATGTTAAAAGAGATAACTCCAACTGGTTCGATCATAGCTTTTAATCAATCATTTGAGATAACACAGATTAAAAACTTGGCTTTAGTATGTTCAGATATTAGTGATAAGCTTTTGGCTTTAAATGAGAGGTTTATAGACCTTGCGCATCCATTCCAACACAAACACTACTACCATCCAAAATTCAACGGTAAGTACTCTATAAAGGTTGTTTTACCAACACTCTTTCCAGATGATGATGAACTAGACTACAAAAAGCTTGGCTCTATTCAAAATGGGGGAGATGCTATGGATACTTTTGCTAACTTATATTTACTCAAAGATAAAAGCCAATTAGCTGAGATAAAGAAAGATTTACTTGCTTATTGTAGGCTTGACACGTTGGCTATGGTTCGAATTTGGGAGAAGTTGTATCAATTTACTGAGGAAGAAATATGAATAAAGTTAAAATTATAGAAGATTTTATTTTTGATGATAAAGTTCAAAGTGTATTATCACAATTGAACAATAGTGTGATAGATTATAATATCTTAGAAATTACAGGTATGGGTAATCAAGAAATAAAGCATTCTAATGTTTTAGGTTGGATTTTTAGTAATAGTGAACATAATATAGAATACTTAGCTTTAGATAATTTCTTAAAAAAAGTAATTGAATATGCCCCAGATACTAGAAACTTGAAAGAATATATTTATTTATCAAAAACTAAAAGAGATATAATTGTTTATAGAGAAAAAGATAATATAGATTTGCTGATTGTTGACAAATTAAATAAAATAGTAATTGCAATAGAAAACAAGGTGTATGCAACTGAAAGAAGAGATGGAGATGATGGAGGGCAGTTACAAAAATATGAAGATATTGTAAATGAGAAATATTTTGATTATGAAAAACATTTTGTATTTTTAACTATAAACTTGGAAAAACCATCGAAAGATAATTGGTTAATTGCAAATTATAAAATGATAACAGACAGCCTAGAAGAAATATTAGTTTCAAAAGAATTGTCGGAAAAAACAAAAATAATATTTGAGAGTTATGTGGATTTATTAAAAAGGAGTGGTATCGTGGTAGATGAAAAAATACAAAACCTATGTGAAAAAATTTGGAGTAATGAAAAATATGCGAATGCGATAGATATTTTACTAGACTATCGAGTGACACCTGTAAAAATGCTTTATGACAGACTAAAAGAGAAATTAAAGTTTTATGATGATAACAATTTTCTAGAGTTAGATGGTATAAAAATGTTATACAAATCTATTGATAAAGAGTGGGAAAATGCAGAAGAGATTATTTTTGAGATAAATGTAAATTATTTTGGTGGAAAAAATGATTATGTTTGGATTGGATTTTGGCACCCTGATTTATATAAGCAAGATACAGAGTTTCAAAAAATATGTAGAAAAATTACAGGTAAAAAAACGAAAAATGAAGTGACTATATTAAAAATAGATAGAGATTATCTTGCAAATAAAGATATAGATACGATAGTTTCCGAAGCTATAAATATAATCAATACATATAATCAAAAAATAATTAAAGAATTAAATGCCTAATATTGGAGTATTCTGGATATATCAAAAGTGTATATATTTTAAATCTATTGAAGTGAGCAAGATAAAAGCTATGAATGATTTGATTGATAGCGATTTTTCATACTATAAAGTATGGGATAAAATATCTTCCAAAAACAACGATTTTTATCTCTATAAGTATGAAGATATTCCTAGAGGTAGAGTTGTTTATGATGTAGAGAATACACAATATATTATCTATTCCAATCACGATATTGTCAATTTAGATGAAGCCCAAGGGTTAATAATAGAAGCATTTAATTTAGATACAACTACAGTTCTATTTCAATATGATGCACATTACAAAATATTTTAGGAAACTAGTTGAAAATTTTACACACTAGCGATTTACATTTTAACAAAAAATGGTTTGAATGGATAGCAACTCAACAAGATAATTTTGATATTTTTTGTATTAGTAGCGATTTCTTAGAAAGCTCAAAAGATGAAACACTTAAAGAACAAATAACGTGGATAGCAGCATGGATTAAAAAGTTTGAAAAACCACTTTTTACCTGTAGTGGCAATCATGATATTGGCGAATTAGATAATGAAGAGTGGCTAAATAATATTGATGCTTCAAATTATTATGCTGATAATACAATTAAAACCATAGGTAATTTAAAGTTTGGTTGCTATCCGTACATTGGTGCTGATGGTTATTTTGAATTTGATGAATGTGATGTTTTGATCACCCATGTTCCACCTGCTAATACAAAAACTTCTAATAATCAAGATAATGATAACTTGGGAGATAAAGAGTTAGAAAATACGATTAAAAATAAAACGATAAGTCCCAAAATACTACTTTGTGGTCACATGCATAGACCTATTAAAACTATTGATAACCTTAACGGTATAACTATCTATAATCCTGGTGTTGATAAATATAGTAATGTCTTTAAACATCATAAATTAGAAGTTTAATATGCCATACTCAATAGTTACAAAACAAGGAAACTTATTAAATAAAGAAGCAGATTTTATTGTAAATGCTTCAAATACTAAGCCAATGCTTGGTAGTGGTGTTTCTATGGTTTTTAAAAGGCATTGCGGCATTAAATTACAAGAAGATATGAACAGTGTATTAAATTCTATTGATAATGATTTGGTGCAAGGAGATGTTGTCACTACATCTTCAGGAGCAGCTAAAAATTTTAAATACTCACTGCATGTTGCAGTAATGAACTACAACAAAGGTGTGAAATATAATGAGAAAAATCCAACAATAAACATTATTGAAAAAGCTTTGCGAAATGTAGAAAATTATTTACTATGGTATGCAAAAAATAAATCAAACACTATAAAACTTGTTTTACCACTAATGGGGTGTGGTGTTGGTGGACTAGATAAAAGTGATGTTATTCACCTATATAAAAACTTCTTTCATTGAAATATAGATATAGACTGTGAAGTTGTGATTTATGGATATAGCTTTGAAGACTATAATCAAATAACAAAAATATTTTTAGAAGGAAAATAAAAAATGGCATATAAACACGACTACGATAAAATTCTAACAAGACTAACAGTAATACTTTCAAAGCTAAACGATGCAGAAGCACTCTCTGTTAAAGAGTTAGCAAAAGAGTTCAACACGAGTGAACGAACCATTCAACGTGATTTTAACGAACGTCTTGTTTCTTTTCCAATCTATCAAGAGAAGAAAAAATGGAAGATGCAAGAGGGTT
>WFMP01000209.1 GCA_015489035.1 Candidatus Altimarinota bacterium | reverse complement strand
TCTTGATTTGTTTCTTTTTGAATCTCTTTTGTTTTTTCTTCAATGAGTCTTTGTTTATAAACTTCAATAAAAAATGATTTTATTTCTGAAGAAGAATAATCTATTTTCATATTTATTAATCTTTTTATTTTTTCAGAATCAATATTTATCTTTAATAGAAATTCTTCAATATTTTTTGTTGAATTATTGTATTTATCTCTTTTTAAAAATTCAAAAGCTAATCGTAAAGGTCTATTTTTGAAAAAATCATAAGTAATATCTTTTGTCAATATTTCATAGTCTTTGACTTCATTTATAATTGCTGATATTACAATTGATTCAATATTGTCTTTTGTCATTATATTTTTCATGTATCAAAACCTTTTATATCTTTTTTCTTAGTATATATAAATATGCTTTAAACTTTGTTTAAATCAAGTATTTTATTTCTATTATTTTTGTTATAATTTTTAAAAAGAAAAAAAGGAATTCTTTATGAATAAAAAAAATTTAATTCGTTATTCTTGTGCAGGTATAGCTTTTATTGGAGCTGCTTATCTTTTACAAGGTGTTTATATCTCTCAAAATGTTGCAAAAACAATTAAGACTGGGCTTATTAAAACAAAAGAAATAAAAAATGTCGGAAATGTTTCTTGTCATGGTGGAATGTTTGGACTTACTTGTAATCTTAAAAATGTAATACTCTCAAATGAGACCAATACTATTTCAATACCTTCTGTTACGATTGTTAATCCTAGAAATTTAGTTAGGAATAAAGAAATTCTGTTAAATGGAAAAGATATTAAAAAAGGATACTCTGGAAAATATATTGTTATATTAAAAAATATTAAAGTAAACGGTATTTCCCTGAATGAAGAAGCTTTTAAATTTAATAAATCTTCTTTAAAAAATCCTGCAGCGATAAAAAAATCAAAAGAGTTGTTAAGGGAAAATCTTGGAAATAAAAATAAAGTAGTATTCACAAATGAAGTTAATGTAGCTAGACATACTGGAAATGTTCATACTTTAAATACCTTTAGCTTATCTCTTGGTAAATTTTCAATGTCAGGTAAAGCTAATATTACATTAAGTAATAAAGCAGCTTCTATAAGAATAAAAAATAATTTTCCTAATAATAAGAAAAAAAGATTATTAGATATAAAAGAAAATGGACTTTATCTAAATTTATTATCTTTTTCTATTAAAAATAAAGAAACTGATTTTTTTAGAAAAATCATAGAACTGTCTATGTTAATGAAAGGTATTAATAATCCAGATAAAAAAATAAATAAGATAATTGAAAATATAAATAAACATTCTTATCAAGGTCAAATGTTAGGACAAAAATTAAATCATTCTTTTAAAGATAAAATTATTGAAATTTTAAAAGGAAAAACGTCTAATATTTCTGTCATTTTTGAAAATTCTGCAAAAAATAACTTAAAAACTATGTTAACCCAATTCACAACATTGTTTGTTATGCCGAATCCTAAAATGATTAATTCTGTAAAAAAAGATTATTCAGTTAAAATTAAATAAAGGATAAAATATGTTTAAGAAAATAATTATTTCGTCAACGATTATTGCTGCAGTTTTAATGACTGGGTGTCAAATGTCTTCAAAAACTAATACTTCTACAAAGATAACAAAAAAAGACTTTTTATCTTCTAAATCTTTAGAAAATAAAAAATCTAATTCTTTAAGTAAAGGTGTTTCTGTTGATAATAAAGTTAAATTATCAAGAGTAGAAAAGTCTAATCTTGAATTAAAAGATTTAATAAAGAAAACAAACTCTACAGTTAATTATCTTAAATTAAAAACGGAAAAAGGATTTCATGTAATAAAAAACGATACAATTAAGGAAGGAATAAAAGCTAAAAAATATGTAAAAGAAAAATTAAAAAGATCTTGGGAAAATTCAAAGAAATCTGTTGCCAAGAAGAAAGCTTTTTTAAATTAAGTTTTTTTTAAAAGATTAAGGATTAAATAATGAGTAAAAAAGAAAAAATGAACGAAATATATGAAATAACTTCTAGTGGACGCCTTAATATAAAGAATAGTAAAAAATTTTTAATTTTACTTTCTGGAACAAATAAAGATCTTTATGAAAAATTATTAATTTTTGGAAAGAAAAATTTAAATCAAAAGGCTGGAGACATTCCTTTTCCTGATCAAGAAATGATTATTAACTTTGCTATTGTTAAAAGTATGCAAGGCTTTGATTCTGAGGCTGGAACGAATTTACTAACATATTTTACTTCAAAATTAAGAGGAGAAGTTTCTGATTATAGGAATAAAAGAGCTTCTATGTTGAATAAAGTTCATAAACTTGCAAATTCAGGAGAAGAGGACTATGCTAAGTCATTTGATAAAGAAACTCAAACAACTACATTTGAAAAAGTTGATAATGAATCTCTTGAAGACAAACTTTTAGCTAATGATATTTATAAAAGAAAATTACAGGCATTTAGAATGGCTTTTAGTGGATTACCTTTGTATTCTCAAAATATATTGAATAGAATTGTATCTTCAAGAGAAAATCTTTCTGAATTAGCTCAAAGCGAAAGGGTTTCTGTTCAGGAAATTAGTAAAATAAGAAATTATGCTCTATCTCTTATCTTAGTTAGAGTTTTAAGAAGTAATCATTTAGACGAAGACGAAAAATTAGAAATAATGAAAGAGCATGAACTTTCTGTTTACGATTAAGGACTCTTTTGTGAAATTATTCAGTTTTTCTAAATATTCATATAAAGCTTCTTATGAAGCAAAAACTAAAACTAAAATTGTTGAATTTACTGAAAAATATGAAGATATTTTTCTAAAAGTTATAAAAGGAGACAAATCTGTTGATCAAAAAAAGCTAAGTGAAGGAATATATAAAGTTCTTGAGTATATATATTTGGGGCTTTTATTCAAATTAAATGAAGATTATAATAATAAAACTCCTATAGAAAAAAAAGCTGAGACTTTATATAAAAAACTTTCTTTTTATTATGACAATATGGAAGAAGAATTTAAGGAAGAGATTACAAATTCTATTTACTCAGCATTAGGTATTTATAAAAAAGGGAAAACTTTTAAAAAAGAAAGTAATTCTTCATATTTTATAAAATATACTCAAAATTTAGCTTTTTATGCAATATTAAATTTAATGGAAAAAAAATTATCTTCATTTGAAAAGACCTCTTTAAATATTAAATATATAGAATCTTCTGATTTAAATGACGATCTTCTTTCTTTATTAGAGGATTCTGGATTAAAAGAATCCATTCCTGAAGATATATTTAATGAAGTAAAGGAATGTATTATTTATCGTGAAAGTCCAGGAAAACATTTACTTCCTTACTTGGAAATTTTAAAGAATATAAAGGATTCTTGTGAAGAACTTTCTAACTGATTCTATAAAAATTAAACATACTTATCCTGATTTTAAATTTATTTCTAGAATATTTTTTTGGAAATTAAAAGAAGATCAAAATAGTTATATTGAATTAATCTCAAAAAAGATAATTAAAAAAGATTTATCTGGCTCTTTAGTTGGAATCGTCTCTCCAACTAATTATCGTCTTTTATATGATATTTTATCAATTGATTCAAATGCAGAATTTTATAAACCAGAAGACTTTAAATTTGGTAAAAGAAAGAAATTTAATTTTAATAAATTAATTATTTTTAAAGAATTTGATAAATATATAAGAAGAAGTTATTTATCTTATTTGAATTATGAAAATTTGAGAAGAGTTGGGTTAAAAAGAATTGAACAATATGTTTTAATGTTAGGGATATTGTCTTTTAGAAATATTTTTATTTACGACAATATTCTTGTTAAAAACAATGAGTTAACAGTTGAAAAAATAAAGGAAGAAAAAGAAGTTGAAATTAAAATTAAAGAAATCTCTTTAATTAATT
>WFMP01000208.1 GCA_015489035.1 Candidatus Altimarinota bacterium | reverse complement strand
GTTCAAGACGATTTCCAATACCAAGTTCATTTTCAGTGATACCAAGAGTATCGCCCCAGGCACGAGAAATAGAGAAATTGCTTTGACAAATCTCTTGTCCTTCAAAGATATCTACTATGGAGCTTATTGCTTTGTTTTGGTAGCTTAAGTTATTTTCAAATTGTATTTTCATCTATTTACTCTCTAGTTTTTTAATATTATCATCTTTTGTAAGGATTTGCATTTGAGATATGGCTACTTCGTTTAGTTTTTTGAGTCTTTGAGACTGAGATAAACCTTCATTTATAAAATGTGCATTTATAGATTCGAGATTTGCCAAACATACAAGCTGATACACATTTGCTTCATCTCTAATATTACCTTTTTTGTTTTTATTCGATTTTCGCCACTCTTTGGATGTGATTCCAAATAATGCAACATTTAGTATATCTGCTTCACTTGCATAGATAAAATTTATCTGCTTTTGTGTTAAGCTTTTTGGAATAAGATTTTCTTTGATTGCATCTGTATGGATCCTATAGTTTATTTTTGTTAGATTTCTTTTTATATCCCAGCCAAGCTGTTTTAACTCTTCATTTTTTAATCTTTGAAACTCCTTGATGAGATATAGTTTAAATACAGGGCTAATAGCCGATGCAAACTCAAAGGCGATATCTTTATGTGCATAGGTTCCGCCATATCGTCCAGATTTTACCCTTATGCCCTTAGCTTCTGTTTTTTCTATCCATTTACCAGGGCTTAAAACAAAAGATGCTAAACCTGCTTGCATTTTAAAGTGGTCGAATTCGACCACTTTAAAATCAGGATTATACATTTTCTCCCAAGTTCCTATAAATTCCAGCGTACCTCTGTTTCTAATCCAGTTTTTTATAATATCTGCTGCTCTTTGTTCCCCATCTTTACTGTTTGCAATATCTGTTAATGAGATATAATCTTCTTCATTTTGCTTAACAATGGTTATGTCCGTATCTAAGACCTTTATTGTTGCCATCATTTACTCCCCAATATCGCTATATGGTAATTCTAAAGCTTTTACATTACTAATTGCATTTCCAGCAATCCCTTTTATAGAGCCATACATTCCAACTGTATTTTCTAAAACTTTATTTATCTGTTTTTCTCTTTGTTTCCAGATTCTAGCCATTGAACGCTTTTCACTATCTAAGTCACTTTGCATCTGAGTAAAACCTTCTACAATAGCTTCTATTTGCATACTAAACTCTGTACTTGTAAGGTAGCTATAGAGCAAACTCATTTTATCTGTTTTATTCTCTTCGCCTTTTTTTGCAAGACTGAGTTTTATAACACTTTCTCTCAAAACTGAGGATAAACCTTTAAACTCAGGAAATGTACAAATCCAAACACCTTCTACTAGTCCCATTCTATCTAGTCCTGATGGTAAAACTTGCGTAACTAATACACCAATATCTACACCCTTATCTCTCATATCTGCCTTAAATTTTTCTATCCAACTTTTTTGAAAATCTTTAGTTCGTTTACTCTCATAGTAAATTTTTCCACAATTTTGAACTTCTCTTGTATGTACTACTTGAATACAGTCAGCACCTCTTGCACCTTTTTTTATCTCTTCTATCGCATCAAAAGGGTATTTATCTGCCAGATATTCTTCGATAGCTAACTCTTGTACTTCTCCTTGGAGCTGCATACTACCTTGTTCGGCTTTTCTTTGAGCGATTTGAAGCTGTTCTTGTAGCTGTTTTAGCTGTTCTTCTTTTTGTTTAAATTTTAACTCATTTTGCTCATCTGCTGTTTTTTGGATAAGTTGTTTTTCCTCTTGAAGTCTTTTTGTGAGAGCTATTTCTGCTTCAGCTTGAACTTTTGAGGTAATTTCCTCTTTTTCACGCTTTAGTTTTTCTATCTCGGCTTTAGTTTTGTTAAGTTCTTTTACTTGGTTTGATTTTTCATCAAGCTCTTTTTTAAGAAGTGCGATAGATTCACTCTGCTCTTCTTGCAACTCTTTTTTTAATTGTTCTTGGAGTTTTTGTTTTTCAACTTTTAGTTGCATTGAAGTAGCTTTTTTCAGCTCTTCATCAAATTTTTCTTGTTGTTCTTTTATAGCCACTTCTTGAGCTTTTAAACTATCAAATGCTTGTTTATACTCTTTTCTTTTAGCTTCAACTTCATCTTTTAGTTTTTTTTGTTCAGCTATATTTTTTTGCTTCAGCTCATCTTCTAATTGATGATAAAGTATCTCATTTACATCTATGCTTGTCCCGCAATTTGGGCATTTTATTGTTGTTTTGGTTGGCATTTTGTGATTCCTTAAAAATATTTTTTTCGTCTAGTTTCAAAGGCTGGTCTTGTACCTTCTAAAATATCTAAGATACATTTATTAATTGTTTCATCTTCTATCGCACCTGATTTAATAGAAAATTTGTTTTTATCTTGCTTATCAATTTCTGTATATATGATCTGTTCAGCATCAGCTACAACTGCTAAATTTGGATTATGAGTGACCATAATAATTTGTCTTCGTTTTTTTGCATTTTTTATAAACTGAACAATAAGTCTATAAACACTTTGATTATCTAAATTATCTTCAGGTTGGTCTATAATTAATGGTATTTCTTCTTTGTCTAGCATTAAGAAAAAGACCAATAATAAAGCACCTTTTTCACCAGGTGATAACTCAACAAGACCTTTATTGTCAAGTTTCAATTCATAGTTTGGAACCAAATAGCTTAAATTAAAAATATAATCATATAACTTGTAAACATCTTTAACTTGTTCTGCTATTTCTCTATCTTTATCCTTATACCTTTCATCTTCTCGAAAATCTTTCTCCAAATATAAAATAAAGCTATTTAGAATATCTTTAAAAACTTCTCTATCATCAAAATCTTTCTCTTCTAATAATTCTCGTAATTTTATTCTTCCTTCATCTGTACCATAAAAACTACCCATTTTATTTTGTTGAATGTGAGACAAAAAATCTTTTTCAAACCCTTCAAGTTTAAATGTCGCTTCAATTGTTATATCATAATTAGCTAATAACTCATCATATCTACTAATTGCATTATCAATCGTTTCCTTAAGTTGCTTAAATACTGAAACAACTTCAAATTTTTTATCATAAATTTGTAAACTTAAATTTATTCTCTCTTCTCTTTTATTAGCAATATCATTAATTAAATCATTTTTTAAATATTTTTTTTCTGCCATATAAAATTTAATAGTGTCATATTCAGTTTTTGTTCCGATAAGCTTCTTAACATGCTCTTTCCATTCTGAAAAAACTGCTAAGTATTTTCGGTAGTTTTGTTCGGGTTCTGAAAGTTCTTTTTCCATAGTAGTAATAGATGAATTTATAGTAGATATATCAATTTCCAGCCCTGTAGAATTTTCTTCATCAAAAATCATTTTATCTATTTCTAAAATACTCTTTTTATGATTATCGATTAATGTTTCTAATTGCTTTAAATCACTTGAAAATTTTACTAAATCATTAATCTTTAAGTGATGTTTATTAAATATATCTTCTTTTTCAGATTTAAAATCTTCTATACTTTTTGTTATTCTAGATATATCTGATAGTAGTTCTTTTAATTCAGTTATACTGAGCAGTCTAATTTGTTTTTCTTGTTTTTTTGCTCTTAATAGTTCTTCTTTTTCATTTAAAGTTTTTTTTAAAACAGAAATTTCTTCTATAAGTTTTTTGTATTTTTCATCTGGTTCAGAACTATTATTTGGTTTATATATTTTTTCTGGTTTATTTTTTATATGATTTAAAAGTTCTTTATATTTCAATTTTAACTTACTGATTATAGTTGCTTTATATGATTGATGTTTTTTTTCTTCAAGAGCAATTATCTCTCTATTTATATCATCAATTTTTGGTATAATAATTTCAATATCTTTTTCAATAGAATTTATTTTTAATGATACTAATTCATCAAAACTATTTGTTCCTAGCCTATCAGCATCTTCTAAGTGAGAAAAAACTACATTTTTTAATGCTTTTTCAAACCCTTCACCTTCTAAGTCATTGCACAACTCTTCAAAATAATTTTGAGGTAAATAACGAACTCTCTCAACTTCAGATACTTTAATATTATTATCTAAAGTATCTTTAAAATTCTCTCCAGATTGAAAAGTTAATTCAGCTTGAAAATTCTCTGATAACTTACCTTTTCTAAATTTATTCGCATGTAAAAAACTAAAATGTTTTTCTTTGTGACTATTCCCTAATAAAGCAATAATATCTGATATAGCACTTTTACCACTCCCTTTATTGCCAATGATAGCAGTTAACTCACTATTTAATTCAATATCTATATTACCGAACCATTTACCTTTAGTATATGAATATCCTTCAATTTTATCAATATGTAAACTTTTAATATATTTTGTTCTGTTATCTCTAACTCTTATTAAAACTTCTGGTTTATTACCTATAAAAATTCGTTCATTAAAGTCCATTTTTGCTTGTTGCAAACCTTTAAAAGTTGGATTTGCTTTTATCCAAGTCATAGAATTTCCAATTCTATCCTTTTCCTCAATTTTATTACTATATGAATGTGAATCACTACAATCTAAGAGATTAGAGTTTACACCTTCATTTTTTAATTTTTCTAAGGCTTTTTGATAATTTTCAGTATTGTCCGTAGAGATAAAAACAAAATCTGCTTCATTAATCATTGTTTTTTTATCTGAAATTGATCCATCCCATCTCATAGAATCCCATTCAGTTTTTCCAACAGCTTTTAAATATTTATCTTTAAAGTAATGTGATGATTCCAAAACTTCTTTCACTTTTTCATAACTATGTGTAAAATTCCTAAAGCCAACTTTTAAACAAGAATCTGTTATCTCAATACTAGAACTATCTTTTATTTTTTGCCCTAAATCAGTTAATGATTCTTTTGTAATCACTCCATTAAAGTTGATATTATCAATATTATCATCAATAGGTGTTAGTTGATAACCAACCTGTATTGCATTTAAAAATTGACTTTCAATTGTTTCAGCATTAATTTCATTTGAAAAAATAATATGTAAATTTATCTTTTTCCATGCTTTATCACCTACATTTCCAAATTTATCAACTCTAAGTTCGATGACAGGTAAAATGGTGTCTATATTGTTTAACCGACCTTTGTTTTTGTACTCTAATACTTTTTTATATCCATCTAAAAATATGTAATCATTAATACCAAGGACACTAAACTCTTCTGGTAGATCTTCAAGATCAGAAATGTATTTCTCCCATGCTTCATCAGTATCTCCACCATAATGCTGGTCTATTGATAAAGGTGTATGCACATGCAAATCCCATTTTCTCCATTCTGAACCTTTTGTAAAACTCATATTATCCTCCATGCCTTTACACACTCACAACTTCATCAATTCCATACTGTTTTAGTATCTGCAAAGCATTTGTTTTTACTACTGCATTTTTGAAACTGCTGTCTTTGAATACTACTCTCATCGTCTCTGTTTCGTATTTGTCTTTTAGTTTTGCTATTGCTTCGACTGTGTCGATTGTGATATTTTCATCAAGACATACTGCCAATGCTCCAAAGCCTATGATAAACACTTTTTTATTGTCAATAGCTTTTTCTTTGATTGGGAGTGTTAGATCAAGCCCGTATTTTAGTAGGATTTCATAGAGTAGATCTTTACTGTTTCTATCTTCTTTGATATTTTCAGTGGCATCTATGAGGTTTTGCTCTAGGTTGTCAAAATCACTATCCCATTCTTTTATGTTGGAGCTATCGAGTTTAAATACTTTAAAGCCAATATCAAGATTTGAGAGGTCTTTGTCTGGATTGTCGGCTAT
>WFMP01000207.1 GCA_015489035.1 Candidatus Altimarinota bacterium | reverse complement strand
ATTATTTATATAGTATATATTTTTAATATAATTATTATTTTCTAAATTTAAAGTTATTAAATTAAGTATATTTTGTTTCTCTTTTTTATTTTTTCCAGTTATTAATAAATTTGCTCCATACTCTTTTGAAAAATTAATTTTAAAATTATTTTCTCTGAAATTCTGCTCTTTTCCTAACAATAAACTTAATGTCTTGCTTGCAAATTCACCTTTATTTGGTATCTTTGGCAACACATCTCCATCATAAATTTTCGGATCTGTTTTTGAGTGGTTTATATCTACTTTTTCTAAAAGCATTGACATCTTTTCTCTTGAAGCAAATGGAACAAAAACTTTGTTATTACCATCTATATTTCCTGCTCTATTATTATAAATAGCTTCTGGTTTGCCTTTTAATTTAACTGCTGCTTCATTATTCATACTTAAAAATGCCATAGATTCTTCTTGCCCCATTGCAAGTGCTATTCTATTTCCTATTTGTGACTTTAATTGAGACATACTTCCTACATCAACGCCACTTAATGTTTGTGTAGATAATATCAAATGAATTCCAAAGCTCCTGCCTTTTCTAAGAATTTCAGCAAATATTTGTTCAATTTTTATTTTATCTTTTGTTGTAAAAAGAGTTTGAAACTCATCAATGATAATAACTATTCGACTTAATTTATTTTCTGTTTTTTCTCTATACTCTTTAAAATCTTTACTATTTGTTTTTTTAAAAAGTTCACTTCGTCTATTTTTTTCTTCTAAAATATACTCTAAAAAACTCACTCCATAACTAACATTACTATTCACTGCTATTAAAGAAGCATGTGTAAGATAGGGTTGTGTATAACTATTAAATTCAACACCATCTTTATAATCTAATAAAAATAGTTCAACTTCATCAGGAGAATACAAATAAGCAATATTTTGAATAATGACATTTACCAAATTAGATTTTCCACTACCACTTCTACCACCAATAAGAGTATGATGTTCACTATATTCAAAACCTATTTCAAAATTTACTATATTTTCATTACTATCCCACCCTATAGGAACTTTGATACCTTGGGCTGATAAGCTTTTCCAAAAATTACTATCATTCCAAAAGCTATCAATTTCACCCTTTATTGTCGAAGTTTTCATATATGCCTGATTAATCTGTTCTAAAAAAGTTTTAATATTTATCACAGAAGGTAGTGGTTCTAATTCATTTGACAATTTTAAGGCTTTAAAATCATGTGTTAAGATAGATTCCATATTTTCAATATTTACTGCATTTTTTAAAATAATTTTTTCAACTTTCTTTAGTGCTTTATTATCTTTTTCAATAGAATCCATTAAAATAAGACTATTTATTCCGGCAATAGACCCAAATTCTACGATACGACTTAAATACAATAATGAGTTAACACTAAACTGCTCTGGAAAGCCATTTATTACAAGTGCTTTCAAAGGAAGAGGAGTGTTTGGATTTTTCTGATTATACTCTTTCCAATCTTGTACACCAGAGAGTTGCTTTTGCAATAAGTTTTCTAAATAATCAGCTAATTCTTTTAAAGCTTCTTCTATCTCATCTGCATATGTTAAGATTCTTTGTTTATAGATAAAATTGTTATTTAAAATTGGACGAATAAAATTAAAAGTTTTTCCTAAAGTTTTAGTATCTATAAATAGAAAATCTATTTTATTTAATGGTGAAATTTGTAAGACTCTTAAAATATATTGATAAATATAATGAACACTATTCTCATTATAACTGTAAAGTACTTTGTCTAAAGGAAAAGGAATTACTTTTGGAATAAATCTTTCATTTAAATTATCATGAGTAATTTTAAACCTACCAAATATAAAATTTTCAGGAAATTTTACTCTTTTTTGTAATTCTAAGGACTTGTCAAAATGTGGCTGAATTTTTCTTAAATGCTGAATCTCCAGATCTAAAGAAGAAAATAATATTTCCAATTCTGATTTTAATCTATTATGTTCTTTTGATATTCTATTCTTTCTTGTATTATAATCCGAAGTTTTTAACTGTTCATTTGGATAGTCTTTCTCAATAATATCTATATTTATTTGATATTTATATAGTGCATCATCTATATGTTTTAGTAATTCAAAATATTTCATACCTTATATCCTTGGCAAAATTGTTCTTGCCTCCAATAACATTCGATTAATATTCATCATTTCAATATTAACCTTATCTTCAACTATTTTCATCTTAGAAATAGTTTGCTCCATAGATTCTAGTTGTTCCTTATCTATAGAAGCACCAACATTATCTTTGACATTGGCTATAAAATTACTTCTTATATTTTTTAAACTGGTTTGAACATCTTCAAATTTTTCCACTAATCTTTTCCTTCTAGCTATATAAATATATCTTGAGTGCCTATATGTAGCTTCTCATCTCTAAGAAAAACAGCAAAACCATTCTCTTCATCTACTTTTGTATCAAATAAGATACTCCAACTCCCATCTCTTGCAAAATAAATAGTTCGAGGTTTAATCTCTTTATAAATATCTATCTTTGTTTTATAAACATCTGAAAAGTATTGTTTGATTAAATCTATGATTTTGGCTTGATTTTCATTTATATATTGTTTATATATTGCATAATTATTTTGTTGAATAGGTAATATAGTGTCTGTTTCATCATTCTCTACAACAATTTTAACCTTGTAATCTTTATCAAAAAAATTAAGAGTTTCATATTTATAAAAATTATATCTATGTTCTAATAAACCAAAAGTTTTATCAATCATCGTCTTGCTCCAGTTCTAACTTTTTTTTCTTCGATATACCACCAGTGTGTGGAATGTTTCCGTGTACCTCTTGTGGTACTAAATCCATATTTTGCATATCACTTCTTTCATGCCAGGTTAATTTTTCTTCTTTTCTGTATTTACGAATATCTGAAATTGACCAATCAATTTTTCCGTTTTTATTGTTTTTATTCCACTGTTGTGCTAAATTTTGATCTGCTTGGTAAAAATTATCATCCCGATCAGTGGTAAAATCTTCTATCTTTACACTAGCATCTGAAACTGGAGTAAAATCTGGCTCACCATCTTTGAAATATATACCATCTATACCATTTTTATCAAGTATTTCACCCCAAGTTTTTTCATTCTCATATGGTTGCTTTGGAATTTCATCTCTGTTTGGTATCCATTTTGAATTCCCAGCTTCACCTCTCCAAACTCCACCACTTTGAGGGATATTTTTATATTTTATATCATTTTGTGCATTAGTTGTATTTTGGGATAAATAATCTTTTTGAGATAGATCACCTTTAGTTAATCTTATATAGAGTATTTGAGCAAGTTCTTTTAAATGTATATTCAAACCATTTAACTGCATCTTAGTTTGTTCATAAAGTGTATCTGTTTGATGCTTCGCCTTTTTAACGATATCAACTCTTCGTTGCATATTAATACGATTTTCTCTTGCTTTTTGATATTCTCGTTGAGCTATCATCTCTTCATGAGTTGCTTTTGCTACATAAACAGTTGCAGCCGCAATGGCCACCGGATTACCACTTGCTAATGCAGCAGCTTCTTGCTGTAAAGCTTGTGCTAACTGAGCTGTTTTTTGTGCTAATACAGCTTGCTTTTGCATCTCATATGCTTTTGCCACATTTAAAAAATTTTCTGAAATAGTCAATTCTCTATCCAGTTCACTCTGCTTCTTCTGTAATTCATTACTCATAAAATTTATTTTTTGAGTAATTTTATCTTTTAGAGAAGATATTTGTTCTAAAGTAGTTTGAAAGACACTAGTATCTCGAATATCAACTTGCAATAACTAAGCCTTATGTAGTTTGATAGTCTCTTTGAAAAGAAACTAATTTTTTTAAGTATGGTATCTGTTCATTAGCATTATTTTCAAAAGTTCTTAATACCTGAATTAGTTCTCTATAAGTTTCTTCAAATTGAGCTCTTTTAGAATCCTGCCAAGTTCCACCAAGTGTTTCAAAAGAATAATTTAACCTTCCCGTAGCACTCTGCAAAGTTTCTAAATAGTTATGAAGTTCATGTACAAACTGTTCTAATTCGTCTGGATTTATATTTACTTGTGCCATTAAGTTGCTCCTTTATATTTTAAAGTTATCTAAATCATTCAAGTCTATATCATTACCATCAAGTTCATTATCTATATTAATGGTTTGATTTTTATTTACTGATTTTGTTCTCATTGTAACAGACATAGTGATTTTTTTGAAAGCATCTATAATTTTACTAGCATCTTCAGCATAAAATAGTGGGTTTTCACATCCTGCTATAAATTTTTGCAGTACACTTTCATCAGCAGAGCCAATTGCAACAGCCATTCGATCACATTTACTACTCCTACCATTATTAATAAAATCACTTAAAGGTTGTTCCCAGTCATCTGTTGGTGCTCCATCTGATAATAAAACAATAGCTGGTCTATAGTCTCTTCCTTTAAAAATTTCCTTATCTTCTATCATCGCTTTAGCCATTTTAAATGCTGTTCCCATCGGAGTTGCTCCAGCAACATTTAATGGCTGGAAATCTATTTTTGACACCTCAGTTAATGGTGTATGTAAATCAACACCATTCTCACTACCAAAAGTTATAATGGATAGTTTTATAAAAGTTTCCATCGTTTCAGCTTTTTTAAATTCAGCAATCATCGCTTTAACTGCTTTATTTAACATATCAATAGGCTGTCCACTCATACTATAACTTGTATCTAATAGCAACACAACGGGTATTGACTTTGGTTCTTCTACTGTAAAATCTGCTGGATTAAATGCCATGAAAATTCCTTAAAATTAAAATTTAACAATTATCGAGCCACTTGCAAATTCCAACCCGTACAAGTGACTAATCTCTCTTGTCCCTATTTTTTGAAGTTAAAAAATTTGGGGCAAGATATATTTGTAACATTTTATCCCAATTTCACTAAAATTCTATAAAATTGCCATTTTCACTCCGTGCTTTATGGTTTGATGCTTAAAATTGTTTTGTTTTTGTACTTTTTTTCTTTTATCATGTCACAAGTTTCAAACTCTGATGTATGCAGATAGATAAAATGCCAAATGTTAAAACAGAAGCTACTTTTGTAGCTCCTTGATAGTAGATTGTATTACAT
>WFMP01000206.1 GCA_015489035.1 Candidatus Altimarinota bacterium | reverse complement strand
TCTGATGGCGTTTGAAGTTTACACATGTAAGAGTTATAGCAGGGATTATTATGGAGGGTTAAAAATATGTCAAATTGCCATAGAATGGGCGGAATTCTTGCCGTTAGGCTTCATATAACGACTGAATATAGCGAATAAGTCGCCGCTAGGCTACTTATTGGCTACTATGTTTTGTTGTACTTTTATTGTTTTACAGCTTAATACCCTAACATATTGTCTATATTTAATTTGCCATATCCATAGTAATTATTTCTTCCATTGATGTATTCTACATTTCCAATTTTATCACTACTTCTTTGTATTATCTTTTGTATCTCTTCTCTGCTTAGGTTTGGATATTCTTCTAAGAGTAAAGCTATCGCCCCACTTACTATTGGAGCAGATACTGATGTTCCTTGGAATTTATCATAATCCTCTGCTTTCATAAAATCGCTTATATGGTTTGAATTATTACTATCATATGTAGTTGTTACTCCTAGATTGTAGCCTCCTGGAGCAACTATATCTAATCCATCTCCAAAATTACTATAAATAGCTCTTAAATTTTCTTCATCACTTGCCCCAACACCTATAACACTTTCAATCATAGACTCATCACTATTATTTTTTTTTCCTCTATTACCACTTGCAAAAACAAATACTATACCTTTACCATCACGTCCATTTGTTGCCATATTATCTATTTTTTCTTGTACAACAGATGAAATTTCCCCTGTTCCCCAGCTATTGTTTATTATATCTACATCTTCATCTTCAGCATATTGCAGAGCATTTAAAATCTCATCATCACCTACATAACCTGCTAAATCAAGTTTTATCAATACAAGTTTGACATCTGGAGCAACACCTCTTAAACCTCTGTTATTGATATTTGAAGCTATTACACCTGTAACAGCACTTCCATGATAACACTCAGTTGAATTTATACACTCTACTTTATTACTTCCATCTGCACTATTTATTGTTTTTACAATATTGTTTTTATATTCAAAATGATTTTTATCAAATCCTATATCAATAATAGCTACTTTTACACCTTTACCTGTATAATTATTTAAACTAGATGTTGCATGAATATGTGCATCTTTATTGATAGCATAAGCATCATAAAATGCTTCATCATAATGCAATGCCCATTGTTCTTGATAGAGAGGTTCATCTTCTACTGATGTATTTTTATCACAAGCAGCAAAAAATAAAATTATTAGAATAGATACAAATAGTTTCATCTAGCCTCTATCTTTTTATTAAAATTAGGATAAGCATAGAGTGTGTTTTCATCATCATTTATTAACTGTATTAAATCTAGCATATTTGGAGAAGTACTTTTCACTAAATACAACTGCTTAGAGTATTTCTTGATTATATCAATATCATATTTATTTGCTAATTGTTTTATATTTTTATCTACTTGCATTTTAACAAAGAAGTTATTTTTCAATCTAACTTCTTTATTGTTTTCATCTCTATAGATATTTTCTTTTATCTGTTCAAGATAGATTTGTTTATTATTAAATATATAGTTTTGAGCATGCAAAGTGCTAAGGAATACTATAACCCAGATAAATAATTTCATAGCTATTTCCAAGGTATTTTTTGTTCATAAAGTGGGGTTGTTGGATTATCTTTTTCAAAATATGCATACCAAAAATAATCATAATTTTTATTTATTATATCTTCTCTTTTATTATAAAATAGATGCATATTTCCTTTCTCATCGAATGTATATATTCCATGATTTCCGTTATAAATCTCCATATCTCCAAAATTATAAATACTATGAATAGTATTTATAAATTCTTTGTTATAAAGTTGACCAAAAAATTTTTTAATACTAATTTTATTATCATTTAAAGTGATATACTTTCCATCTTGATAATACATATTAGCTTTCCCATCAAAAGAAAGATATGTATGACCTCCAATCTGGCTAATATCATGTTCATATATGGGATAATTGTATCTGGTATCTAAAAGTTCATATTTCCAGCTATTATTATCATTTAATATAGATATATAATAACCTGTATATGTATCATAGTAACCACCTGCACCAGAGTAAATTCTCTCTTTATTGGTAGCAAAAAACATAATATACCTCTTTTTATTCCAGACATACTGTGTTTCAATAAAAGGCTTATATTCAACTTTATATATCTCATTTACAAT
>WFMP01000205.1 GCA_015489035.1 Candidatus Altimarinota bacterium | reverse complement strand
GACTTTGAGTCTATTGCTACGGCAAATGAGTATAGTGCCTCTCATTTAGAGTATATACAAGAAACCTTGCATCAAGCATACACTGATAGCTCTAACTCTAAAATATCTACTATTCACAGCTTTTGTCTTGACATCATCAAGTCAAACGCTGACATAGCACGCATAGATACCAAACTAGACATCATAAAAGATGATGAAAAGCAAAAAGAACTTTCATCTATAATTTTTGATGTATTAAATAGTAAAGATAATAAAAATTTAGTATTGGATATATCACAAGATATAAGTATGTTTTTTATAAACAATCTTATAAACAAATATGTGAGTAATACGAAGTTTAGAAATGATTATAACAGCTTCAAGAAAAATAGCATTGATATTACTACTTACAAAGAACTAATATATGAACTATATCCTTTACCACTAATAGATGATGCACTTATAGAACTTCAAGAAGATCCTCTAAGATTAAAATGGTTTCAAGAGTTTTATGATAACTTTGTAAATTTTAATGCAGTTAGTTGGAAAGAGCTAGATGTAAATAGCAAAGCTCCATCAATGGGAGAAAAGAAATTCCCAATAACAGACCCAATAAAAAAAGAGTTAGAGAGTAGTTTGCTATTATCTGTTTATACTCATATTGATATGGGAAAAGAAACTCTATTTTTTGAAAAAATAGATAAGATAAAAAATTTACTACATCAAATAAAAGATAAATACGATGCAAAGCTAAATGAGTTAAATAAAATAGACTTTGATACTATTATCACTAAAACGCTAGAAATTATTCCAGAAATAAAAACTAACTTCAAATATATTATGGTCGATGAATTTCAAGATACAAACGTCACTCAATTTGAGATAGTTAAAGAATCTTGTAATGCGGATACTAACCTTTTTGTAGTTGGAGACTCTAAACAGTCCATCTACTCTTTTCAAGGTGCAGAGATAGAAGTCTTTAATGATGCCATTCATGATACAGCTATATTTTCTTCAATTGAACCAATGGATAAAAATCATAGAAGTGATGGAGTAGTTCTTGATACTGTAAATAAAATATTTGGCCCACTGCTAAAAAAAGATGAAAATTTAAAACTTATCAAATCAAACTATGAGGCAGAAGCTCAAGATTTATTTGTATTCAATAAAAAAAGAAAAGATAGAGGTAGTTTCAAATATCTCATTACTTCCCAAACATATCAAACAGCAGAGGAGAAAGAACTAGATGCCCCACTAGATGAGCTTGATACCATTACCCAGTTTGTAAGTGAAATATATTATGGTAAAAATAGTCGTTATCAACATATATCTGAGTTAATTAAAAATAGAGAAAAAGCAATAGCTATTGTATTTGATAGTAGCACTAA
This sequence comes from Candidatus Altimarinota bacterium, assembly GCA_015489035.1. Classification (GTDB taxonomy): domain Bacteria; phylum Patescibacteriota; class Gracilibacteria; order Absconditabacterales; family Absconditicoccaceae; genus S009-33. Next base: position 5,903 of record WFMP01000205.1, on the reverse strand, counting down.
GATGCTAGAGTTAAAAAAGAAGCTCAGAGCAAAAGGGATTACCGCTAAGGTAAGTGCGAGTGATAACTTTTACTACACTAAAGAGATTAATGATATATTTAATGTTTTAAAAGCTATTGACATTTTATTAAAAGAGCAAAAAGAAGCATTAAACGATTCTCAAAAGTATTATATTGTGGGTGCTATGAGATCAAATATAATTAGATGTGATGATAACAGTATCAAAAAGTATTTAGATGCTAATGAGGTTAGTGATAAGCTAATGCATTATGTAAAGATATTACAAAACATGACACTATCTCAAGCAGTAAAATATATCTATGATGATTCAAATATTATGGGAGTCTATGCTCACTATGACGATATAGAACAAAGAGTAGCCAATCTGTATAAATTTCTTACACTTTGTAAAGATTACGAGGAGTCTAATGAATCAAATCTCTACAAATTTTTATCTTTGATTGAAAATGCCATATATTTTAGTGAAGCTAAAGAGCCTGAAGCCTTCTTCAAGTCAGATAACACAAAATCAATAGAAATATGTTCTATTCACTCTACAAAAGGTTTAGCCTATCCCCTTGTTTTACTTGGTAATAGTGACAAAGGTTTATACTCACAAATTACAAGTGATGCACTCAAACATAATAACTTTACGCTCAACAACGAAAAGAAGGAGATAGTTGGTTTTAAGATAAATGACTATACGCCTCTAAGCCATAGAGTTCTAAAAGAGATAGATAAACTAAAGCACCTTGCAGAGAAAAAAAGACTGCTTTACGTGGCACTTACTCGTGCTGAACATGATGTGGTTATCTCTGGGTATTTAAAACAAAAAAAAGATAGTATTGTATCTCTCCGTGAAGATAGTTATCTTCATATGATATGTAAATCATTGGAAATAGATAAAGATGAGCTTTATGGGCAGAATGAGAAATATTGTATAAAATTAGAAGCTACTCCAACAGAAGATACAATAAAAGAAGAAGTTAAATATATAGAGCACTCTTTTAAGCCAATAATTTTTGAGTCAAAAAGCTTAGTAAGCGCTACGTCTGATAATGAAACTACAAGCGATAATAATATAGCAGCAGACTTAGGTACAGCTACTCATAAAATTATTGAATTATATTGGAATAATTTCAATGAGAATCAAGATACAATACTTGATAGGATGATGATTTTTGAAACTAAACAAAGAAAAGTTATCACTGAGAATATGAATAGTTTTTATAAAAGTGATGTTTATGAACTACTTTGCAATGGTATTGAACATCAATTTGAATTAGAATTTAATGTTGATGACAAAACAGGATTTATTGACTTTATCTATTTTGATAAAAAAAATAATGGTTGGGTTATTGTTGATTTTAAAACAGGTAAAGAGAGCGATGATAAGAGTTGCAAATATCAAAAACAGTTGGATTTTTATACTAATGTTATGACACAGTTGGGGTATAACATCACTAACTCTAGATTATTGTGGTTGAGTTAATAATTTTTATAACCAGACATAAAGATGTCTAACAATATCGATATATTTATCATTAATCAAAAAAGGAAAACAGATATGTTAAATCAATCTTTACTAGCTCTTGCTTGTGGTGACAGTTATGGTTCTTACTTTAAAAGAGATGGATTGATGGGTGTTACATATAATATAGAAAAGTTGCCAAATAAATCAGTAACTCCAATGATTACAGATGATACAAAAATGGCAATGATATTATTGAAACATTACATTACACATAAAAATATATCAACTGAAAAACTTTCTGAAGAATATAGAATCTGGGCAAGAACAGATGGTCAAAAAGATACTATTGGGATGCATACATATTCTGTATTGGTTAGAAATGAAAAAAATAAGAACTCTCAAGGTAATGGTGCTTTAATGAGAGTGATACCTTTTGAAATAGAACTTATAAAGGATGGGTATAGTTTTGAGGAAGCAGTGACTTTAATAAATCAAGATTCTGCAATCACACATAAAAATGAAACTATTTTTATGGCTAATAGGCTAACGCTAGATATTGCGATTAATGGAATAAAAGTGTTAAGGAAAGATGCGTATAAAAATATATTATCTAAGCTTTGCCCTGGATATACAGCTTGGGTTATCTATTCATTATATATTGTCATTAAAACACTAAAAATGAACTTATTCTTTGTAGATGGCTTTAAATATATAGTTTCACAAGGTGGCGATACCGATACAAATTGTGCTATATATGGAGCGATAAGAGGTTCGATTGAAGATATTAGAGATAGTGTTAACATATTAGATTTTCTAACTATGGATGTTCTGAAAGATTTACAATAAAATATGTGGAGTAGATAGATGTCAAATAAAAATATTGAATTTCATCAAAGATTTTTGGATACTTTTACTATTGATGAACTAAAGGATATTGTTGATAACGCTACAGTAGTTACAGAGAATTCTATCATAATTTCAACAGAAGATAATTTCTTTGAATTGAGTGCTGATATTGGAGATAGTTTAGATATTTATTGTGATAGTAACAAAAATGATACAAATATGCAATTAACAAAAGATGAATTTATGCAGCTTTATAAAAAAAGTCCTTTAATGAAAATGCAACATATCAGTATAGATAAATAAATGCATTAGGCTATTTTTCGCATATAATATTACAATCTTAAGATTAAAGAAATAGTTTAAAATAATAATTTAAGAGATAGAAGATAAAAGGAGAAGAGAGAATGTTGGCAGGAACAGTTTACTTTTACAATGAGTTTAAGCATATACTTTTAGAAATAGATATTGAAGATTTTAACTTCTCGCAACGAGAGTTCTTTGACAAGATACTAGAAGTGGGTGCTACAAAAGTGGTCGTTAGAGGTTTCAGTAATAATAACCAATGTAAAGAGTCAGAATCAATTCTTTATTCACGAAATTATTAAAGATAAAAGAAGTTGCAAGCAGACATAAAGCTGCCAGAAAGTATTTTATAATTAGGTATCTCAAAAGTGAGAAATAACAAATGAGTGACAAATAATGTGTCGGTCCTCATTTATACACTGAATTTATTTCAGATTAGGACAATAAAATTTAAATGATTTATTGCCCCTATACAAGGAGCTAAAATGAACCTTCTTAAACAGATACAAAACAACTTAAGTGACAGAAAAATAGCTGATATAGTCATAGAACTCGGTTATAAGTCTTCAAAAAGCGCAAAGGTTACTCAGGTATTAACAGAACTATTAAATATTACCGAGCTAGATGAATATCTGGATAAAGGCTACTATGATTTTAAATATAATTCAAAAACATTACTTCAAGCCATTTGTGAAATTGTAGATATTTCAAAAATTGATTATACACAAGCTATTGAAGACTATCAAGATAAAAAATGTAGACTTGAAGCAATGCATACTCCTTATATTTTTATTTACACTAATTTTAAAAGAAAAAATGAACCTATCTTCGCTTTAGCAATTATGGAAAGCAGACGACGTATTCAGCTTGATAAAAAGATGTATTTAGAAAAGAATGAAGATGAGCTAAATACATATATTAGTAATGTAGTAAAAGTTCATTATAAATGGAAAAATGGAAAACTTCCTTTATGGGGAGATATTAGAACTTATATCTATTATGATATTAAAGGAAATAAAGCAGTTTATTCTACCTTAGGTAATATTGTAGACAATGAAGAAATACAAGAGGCTAGAGCGAGTATTACTTTAAAAAATAGGCATTTATTTGATGCACAAAAGGATAAAAAATAATAACCACGACTTTATAGTTGTAATTTAGTAATAATTATAGCGAAAATATAAGTAAGCAGACACAATGTTGTCAAGAATTAGTGTATACTCTCTCTAATTAAAAAAGGTAATACTCATGAAACAGATATATAAAATATTTACAGGTTATAACCCTACTGAACAAAAGAATGCTTTTTGGAAAGAGTGCGAAGAGAATCAAATAGTAAATTTGATAGCTGTGAAGAAACGACTTTATAGCAGTATTGAATGGGATTGTTATACATTGAGTAAGTACTTGAAAATAAATAGTTATACAAAATGTAATTTTCTTGAAAAAATACAAAAACTTTACAACGAGTATCTAGATAAAGTAAGCATACCTAATAAACAACGACGAGTTTTAATGAGCTATGCATCTGGTTGTATTTATGTTAAAAATGCAGATGTTGAGAGTATGATAGAGCAGTTTACTAAAATTTTTGATGATATGCTTGAGAGCAGTTGTTTAGATGTAACTTCTTTGGATGAAAGGATAAAGAGAACACCAAAAAAAGTCCTCCAAGCATTAGGCTTTACAAAAATACCTAAAATAGTTTTCATAAATGGATATAGTGGTGAAAATTCTAAAAAACCTCAAGTTTTATCTGAACTACTAGGTCTTAAAATAGAATTTATCTCAGTTGATTATGATAAGCTCAATGATGAAATATATAAAAGTATTGTAAATAGAACAAAAAAAGCAGATATTGTCATTGGTTCGAGTACAGGTTCTTATCTTGGAAGAAAAATTTGTGAAGAATATAATATCACTTTAATTTCATTTAATCCTGTTATTGATATAGAAGAAACTTTTAGAAAGATGAATGTAGTAGCTCCAAAATTACCTAAACCTGAGTTTACACTTTTAGAAGAGTTTATTTTAGTAAACGATGATGACGAACTTATTGATTATAAGTATACAGTGAAAAAATTTCCTAATCAAGTAAAGGTCTTTAGTGGCGGTGGTCATAGATTTACTAATATTGAGCAGACTATACCATATTTACAAAAATCAATTCGTTCAAAAGCGAGATAGAATGATTAAAGAACAAGTAGCACAAGTTAAAGAGTTTATTAAACAAGCAGATGCAGTTTTAATAACTGCTGGTGCTGGAATGGGTGTAGATAGTGGTCTTCCAGATTTTAGAGGCAATGAAGGTTTTTGGAAGGCATATCCCATAATTAAAGATTTAGGTATTAGTTTTGAAAATATGGCTAATCCAAAGTGGTTTACTACTAATCCATCATTAGCATGGGCATTTTATGGGCATAGACTAAATTTATACAGAGAAACAACTCCTCATAATGGTTTTAAAATGCTTTTAGATTTAGTAGAAAAGAAAAACAATGATTATTTTATTTACACATCAAATGTAGATGGACAGTTTCAAAAGGCTGGTTTTTCAAAAGATAAAATAGTAGAAATACATGGAAGCATCCATCATCTTCAATGTAGTGAAAACTGTCAAAAAGAAATTTGGAATGCTGATGAAAAACCAATAAAAATTGATATGGATAAGTTTGAAGCACTAGATATACCTTTATGTAAAAATTGTGGTAATATGGCTAGACCTAATATCTTAATGTTTGGAGACTTGAGTTGGGATGAAGATAGAACAAGTAAACAAGAAGATAGCTTTAATAAATGGCTAAGATCCGTACGTAGAGACAAGAAAAAGTTACTAATTATTGAAATAGGTGCCGGTACAGCTATTCCTACTATAAGAGAAGAGGGAGAGCGTATTGCTAAATCATACAAGAGATCAAAACTGGTTAGATTTAATCCAAGAGATTATGAAATAAATGTAAAAGTTGGCTACAGTATACCATGTGGTGGGCTTGAGGGCTTAAAGAAAGTTTTATATCACGACAATCTAATGTTTATGAAGGTATAGTATGAAAAATTTCTACTTAAGTGCAAATTATGGCATATAAACACGACTACGATAAAATTCTAACAAGACTAACAGTAATACTCTCAAAGCTAAACGATGCAGAAGCACTCTCTGTTAAAGAGTTAGCAAAAGAGTTCAACACGAGTGAACGAACCATTCAACGTGATTTTAACGAACGTCTTGTTTCTTTTCCAATCTATCAAGAGAAGAAAAAATGGAAGATGCAAGAGGGTT
>WFMP01000204.1 GCA_015489035.1 Candidatus Altimarinota bacterium | reverse complement strand
TGCCGTATTGTTAATATCTTCGTATTTTCTTGCTAGTCTTTTTATAGTCTCTTGAATTTCTTTTTTATCTTTAAAATTAAAATTGAAATTATAGTCTAGCCTAGTAATTTTTATTTTTAATCAAACGGATCAGGTTATATTTTTTATTTCTAGGTTTGTATCAATTTTTTTTAATCTTCAAAGCTGAAAGAAAATTCAATAAAAATTTATCATATATTTATAACCTATATTATTTTTTTTGTTTGTCTGTGTTATAGCAAACATATTTATCGGTTTTGTAATATCATTGAATTTAAAGTTTCTAATGAAATTGTAGTTTACTCCTTGTTTTCATTTTGTTTTCGTTACTAAATCAAATCAAGGAAAGTTATAAATACCGTTTCAAGTTGTAGAATTAAATTTTTCTTTTTCTAGCCTGTGCATAAAATTAAAATCTACATCAATTCAAAATCTCAGCCAGTCAAACCCGTAATCAAGAAGATTATATTTTTTTTCTAGTCTTTTAAATTCTCCTTGGATAATTTCTTTTGTGTTCATTGTTTTTAATTATTTTTTAAAGTGGAAGTTATAGCATAAGAACGCTCTTTTTATGTTGTTTTTTAAAATTTGGTGCCCCCGATTTACTTAATCGGGGGTTATTAAATAGACATAAAACAATAAAACCCCTATTTGTTCAGTATATAAACGGTTTATTTTATATCATTTTTCTTTCATCATTTTTCAATATAAAACAAGCCCTTTGAATCCCTCAATATTTCTGATAGCTAATTTATTTTTTTTTAATTTTATAACTTCTATTTTATTATTTTCTAGATTATAAAATTTTCTTTTATCTGATATTATCATTTTCAAATTTTCAAACATTTTTATCAATTATAAAAGTAAAATAGTTTTTATTTTCATATACTTTTTTAAAATCTTGTTTTTCAATATATTCTATTTCTTTTAAAAAGTTTTTTCAATTCAAATATATTCTTACAATATCAAATACTTTTTTTTCAAATAGATTATATTTTATTGTTGTTATTTTCATTTTTAATAAGTTTAATAATTAAATATAGACACTCCCCTGCCCTATTGACAAAATCATTTTAATCAATATATATGCCTAACCAACTGTAATTTTTCAAACTTTCAATACTTTTTTCAATAATAGATAAATAATATAGACAAATCTTTTTTACTTAACTTGTCTATATTGTCTATAATCAAATACTTAATATCCAAGTAATCATTTTCCTTGTCAAGTTCTTGTCTAATCTGTCTAAACATATTATTTTTTTATAAAAGTAAATATAGCCATTTGTTTTTCATTGACTTCTTCTACATCAAATTTTTTATATTCTAAATTTTCCCAAATTTCCAAATTTTCAATATTTTCTAAATCAATTATAACTTTTCAATTAAAAGTAATTTGTTTAACTCAAGTTTCATTTAACAAATCAATTATTTCTTTTAGTTCCATTTCAATTTTAATTAGTTTATAAATAACTATACTCTTTATATTGTATAGCTTGTATATTATACATTATTTTTTTAAAAAAAACAAGACTTTTTAGAAGAAAGTTTTTAGTTTTTCTTCAAAGCCTGATAAGTCCCTAGTATCGTATTTAATATTATAATTTTCTAATAGTTTTAATGTGTCTATAGAATAAGTCCCAAGCATAAACTTTTTTTGTCAATACTCCATTTTCCAGATAGTAGTATCAATATTTTTAGGTAAAAAACTTTTTATTTCAAAAAGAAAGTCTGTCTGTCTTCTTATGTTTTTATCAAAAGTTTCAAAATCTTGAGAAATAAATATAATATCTATATTATATTTTCTTGAAACAAATATAAAAAAACTTAATAGCTTATTTATTTTGCTGGCGAAGTTCCTACTATTTGCATTTATTCATCATTCATCAAATATTAAAAGCTTTTTTTCTAAATCTGTTGTTTTTACTTTGTCGTATAAATCAAAATCCCTGTATCTTACAACTTCTTTGTTTTTATAGTTTAAATCAAAATTACTAAACACTTTTTTATATGGTTTAAAATTTCAAATTACACTTGATAGCATAGTTTTTCAACTTCAACGACTTCAGATAAAAGCATAAACTTTGTTTGTTAAGATATTGTTATTTTGTTCAGTCATTATTTAAGTTTTCATAAAATTTAAAAATTATTTTACTTATATCTTTAAAATTTTTGTTATCTACTTCTGAGGTAAAAACAATATCAAC
>WFMP01000203.1 GCA_015489035.1 Candidatus Altimarinota bacterium | reverse complement strand
GTCTTTGACATAGTTATTAAATCAATTTGATATCATTCTTCTTGGTTTAATATCTTAATGGCAGGTGTCTGCATAAGATAATCTCATATTCAAGCTAATGATAAATATACTATTTTTTTCATATATTTAATTTTAATAGTTATTAAAACAATTCCTCCTTAGTTACCACAGCAGTTCCAACCTTTTCAACTACTATCCCACTAGCTTTATTTCATAATTTCAAAGCATCTTTCAAATCATATCATTTATTCAAAGCATAAGCTATAGTTGCTATAAATGTATCACCTGCACCAGAAACATCAAAAACTTTTTGAGCTTGAGTTGCTATATGGTAATAATTTCCATCTTTTGTTATTAAACTTGCTCATTTAGCTCATCTTGTGATAACCAAATTTGTATTTATATTTTCAACAAATTCAATTCAATATTTTTCTATTTGTTTATCTTCATTTTCTATATCTTTTCCTATCATAACACAAAACTCTTTAAAATTTGGTTTCATTAAATAAAAATCTTTTAATTGTTTAATCATAGGAAAAGTAAGCAAACTACTTCATAATGCCCAAAGTCTAATTACAAGAATTCTTTTGGGATATTTTAAGTATTTTTCTTTTCTGAAAGGGATATATTTTAACCAGAAAAAAGCTAAACACAAAAATCAGATTAAATATTTATCTACAAATCTTTGAATTTTTACTTGCATAAAAATATTTAATTAATTAAAATAATTCCTCCTTAGTTACCACAGCAGTTCCAACCTTTTCAACTACTATTCCACTAGCTTTATTTCATAATTTCAAAGCATCTTTCAAATCATATCAATTTTCCAAAGCATAAGCAATTGTTGCTATAAAAGTATCACCTGCCCCTGAAACATCAAAAACTTTTTTAGCTTTAGTTTCTAAATGATAATACTTTCCTTGTTTTGTTATTAAACTAGCTCAAGCTTTTCATCTTGTAATTACTATATTTGTATTCATTTTTTTTGTAAACTTAGCTCCATATTTTTCAATCTCTTTATCATTATTTTCAATTTCTTGTCATATCATTTCACAAAATTCTTTAAAATTAGGTTTTATTAAATAAAAATCTTTAAATAATTCATAATTTTTGGGCTTAGCATCTGCTAAAAGTTTTATATTTTTTTCTTTTGCAATTTTTTTTAATTCCTCAATTAGATATTTACTTATAATTCATTTATTATAATCTGAAATAACTATAACTTCATAATCTCATTTTTTTATTAAATCAATTATATTCTCTGAAAACATCTTGATTTCATCTTCTAAAATATTCGTTTTTTCATAATCTACTCTCAAAAGTTGCTGATTATAAGTATTTTCTACAAATCTTTGTTTTACTATTGTATCAAAACTTTTAACTTTTATTCAAAAAAAATCTATTCAATTTTGTTTACACAAATCAGTCATTATATTTGCATTTTCATCATCTCAAACAAGTCAAATTAAATCACAATCTCAATTTAAACTTGATATATTTGCTGCCACATTTGCACTTCATCCAAGTCTTAGTTCTTCCTTTGTAACATTTAATAATGGATTTGGACTTTCTGGATTTAATCTTTTTACATCACCAAAGGTATATTTATCTATCATTACATCTCCTATAACCAATATTTTTTCTTGCATTTTTTTAAATTTTTTTAATTTATAAACTTTTAATCTTTTCTACTATACTAGTTGTAGAGAAATTTCATTCTATAGGCACCAAAATAACTTTTCATCAATTTTGAACATTTACTAATCATTCTGACATAAATCATTTAACTTTACAAGCAATATTTTCCAAATTATTTTCTAAAATATATTTATAAATTCAGGTTATATCAATAATTCAATTTTTTTTACTAATTAATTCTTTTTCTATTATCTTATTAAAGATATTTATTTTTTCTAATTTATCTTTTGATATTCATTTAAATTTATTTTTAGAAATTTCTTTTATATAATAATCTCATCATTTTAAAACATAATCAGGTTTTAAATTATTTACAGGTCTAACTGGAGTTTCATCATCAAAAATATAAACATAATCTACATTTTTTAGACTAGCAAGCATTTTAGATCTAAATTCTTCATTATTTATTGGCCTTCAAGGTTTCGTTTGCCAATAAGGACTATTTTTTCAATTCATTCATACTACTACTATTGTATTTTTTCATCATATTTTTTTTGCTATTTCAAAAGTTTTCATATGTCCAGGGTGCATAATATCAAAACATCCATTTGTCCATACAATAGTTTTTCAATCTTTTTTTTCTTTTTCTATAATTTGTTTTAATTCTTCTAATTCATTTTCTTTAAAAATCTGTTTATTTTCTAATATCATTCAATCTTCCTGAAAAAAAACTTGATTTTTTATAAATTCTCAATATACTTTTTCTATTAAGACTCACCAACCCTCTATTTCTAATTTAGAAATATGGTCCCAAACCGGTGAGTTTTTTTGTTCATAAAATTGTTTTATCAATATTGAATTGATAACAGTATTTAATGTATATAACCAATTATCTTGATTGTTTTCTATATTTTTTGATATATTATAAAATTTTTTATAAATAAGCTTTCATCATAAAATACAATTAAAAACTTCTAAAACTATTAAATAAGAAAAAAATATATTATTATCTAATCCAGCTTTTAATAAAACTTTTCATTTTATCTTATCTTTAAATTTTCTATTAAATATATTTTCTCCATGACAAAGTAAATTTCTAAAATATCTCATTG
>WFMP01000202.1 GCA_015489035.1 Candidatus Altimarinota bacterium | reverse complement strand
GTACAAGTCATCTCGGACTTTTTTAAAATCGAAAAATTCTATTTCATTTTTTTTTGGAATATCTTTATTTCTTTTTGATAAATTATATATATCATATCGATCTAGTTTTGAAAGTTTAAAGTTTATTATGAATTGATTCGTTTGAACGCCTATTTGTGCATCTGTACTATCAACTCCAGCACTTTCTATTTTCGCACCTTGTAAATTATTAATTTGCATATCTATCATTTGTTACCTTGTCGATATTGTTTTATCTGTAATGCAATAAAATCCTCAATCGCATAAATGAGACTGTCTTCTTTATCTTTATCTTTTGCTCTTTTAAATAAAGAATTTAACTCATCTAATAAATATTCTGGTATTAAATTAGCATGAGTTGAAGTAGAATCATTAATCTTATATTCATCTCCATTAGTATTAGTAACTCCAGGACCTACTATTTTTGCACCTTGTAAATTATTTGTTTGAACTTTCGATGCAAAAATATGAGATAAGGCTTCTTCATCCACAGATGCTACTGTGCTTGTTAACGCTCCAATAGCATTTCGCGAACGCCAGCCACTTATAGTTGATTGAGATGTTTTTAATTTTTCAGCTAGCTCTGTAATAGATTTAACATGATAATAGTCCATCAAATTCTTAATTAGTATTTCAGTATTCAATAAAAATCCTTAAATGTTAGATAGATATCTAAATATATGATATAATCCTTGCATATTATTTCAATATGAGATATAATACATTTAAATATTAGATATCTATTTGTATATTTAATATTATATCTAAATCTAAATAAAGGAAATGAATGAATGAAAAAGTGAAAATGATATATGAAAAATATCAAAAACTTAACTTAACGATTGATGAGATGAGCAAGGAGATAGGTGTGTCCAAGAGTAAAACAACAAAAATGTTTAGCGATCTTGGCGAGCAAAAAATTGCAAGGGAAAAACTCCTACCAACATGGCGAAAGATCGGAGGGACTCGGCTTTGGGACATTGAGGACATTGTAAAATGGAATCTAAATACAGAGTTTAAAGTAGCATAAATGAGTGAAAAAGATATAAAAATACTTGAACGAGCTATTCGGTCTGCACATCAACTACATAAAACTCTTGAAATACTTGATTTTCAGCTTGAAAAGTTTAATAAATTCGAGCAAAGAGTATCAAGCTTTAAGCTTAAAAGTATGTTAGCGATGGCTTCTACTGGATTAGTAATAGGTGCCGTAATCGGCTTAATATCTGCTCAAAAATGGGCAATTTAATAAGGATTAGAAATGCAAGAAGTAATTATATTCGCACTAGGTCACAAAAAAATGAAAATAAATAATGAAGCTATTAAAATGGATGTAGTAAATCCTAAATCTCCCGCAAGTTATGGCAGCGTAGCACATGTTGGGTGTAGTATTTTAGTTAATAAAGTTAAAGATAAAAAATTAAAAAAAGAACTGGAAAATTTACAAATACATTTAAAAAAGCAAAATAATTTTGGAACTGTATTAGCATGCATGAACAAGGTACAAAATGAACATACTAGTAATTAACCTTAAAGGGGGTGCGGCAAAAACCACAAATAGCTCGATAATAGCGAGCTATTTACCTAATTCAACTTTGGTCGAGATTGACAAAATAAATAAAAGTGACTCTAAAATCATAAGTAAAGATTATCACTCTTTGCAAATTGATTTTTTAAATGAAAGCGATAATCAATTTTTAAATTTTGAGAATATTTTGCTGGATGACGGTATCAAAATTATTGATGTCGGAGCAGTCAAGTTAGAGGTATTTCATAAAGCTATGAGTGCAGCTAATTTGTATTCTACCATTAATCTTTTAATTATCCCATCGATGGATGGGGCAGATGATTTTAGTGTAGCTATGGCATACTTGAGCACTATAAGAAATGAAATTAACTCTAATAGCATTTTGTTTAGTTTCAATCGCTTCAACGAGCATGAGTATACATCTGCACAAGAGCAATTTAGTAGTTTTTTTGATAAAAAAGATGAAATATTAAGCAATTTTAAAATTAATCTTGAGAATGAATCTAACTATTATATTTTAAAAGATAGCAGGGCTATAAAACTCGCAAGAGCTAATAAAGTCACCCTAAAAAGTTTAATTGATAATGACGTCGATGCAATCACAAAGAAACAGCGAGCTACAAAAAATAAAAAAGAGCGAATAGAGCTTACTAAACAGCGTTCACTGATTTTATCAGCTCAAAATTTTTACAATGAGTATATTATAAATATGATTCAAAAAATTACTCAAAAATTAGAAAAAGAGTAATAATGCAGCTATTAAGTCAAGAGCAATTTAATCAAATGCAATCAGATTTAGCAGAACTAATTGGTTTAATACAATCAGC
>WFMP01000201.1 GCA_015489035.1 Candidatus Altimarinota bacterium | reverse complement strand
ATACAAAAATATGCTGATCAAACTAAAGTACAAAAATATGAGAAAATTATTAAAGATAAATATTCAGAAAAAATAAATAGTTTATCAGAAGAAAAAATTAAAAAAGCAATTAATAAAATTGATAATTTTGTAGGACAAATAAATAACTGAAATTATACAGAAACTAAAAAAGGTATTTATTTAAATGTATTGCAAGCATTAAAGGAGGTTTTATTAGAAAAAATATGAGTAAATAATACTAATTCAATTATAAATTCTGTATTTGGTAACTAAAAAAATAAAATTTAAACTAGGATTAACTTTCTAGTTTTTTTTATAACTTATTGAACTTAACTATTTTTTCATTATCTTAAAAGTATTTATTTTAGTTAAAATATATTTTATGAAATCAGAGCAAATAAGAAAAGAATGGTCAAAATTTTGGGAAGATAAGACTAGAAATCATAAACAATTATCTCCAGCACCTTTGGTTCCACAAGGTGATAAAACTTCACTTTTTACAGTTGCCGGTATGCAACAGCTTGTCCCTTATTTGAGTGGAAAACCACATGAGGATGGAACAAGACTTTATAATATTCAAAAATGTGTAAGAACTCCAGATATTGATGAAATAGGTGATGAAAGACATCTTACAATGTTTGAAATGATGTGAAATTGGTCATTGGGTGATTATTTTAAAAAAGAATCTATCACTTGGTCAGTAGAATTTTTGCATAATGTTTGTAAAATACCATTAGAAAAGATTTGAGCTACTATATTTTTGTGAAATAAAGATTTAGGATTAGAAGAAGATAAAGAGGCTAGAAAAATATTGAATGAATGTGGGATTTCAGATAGTAGGATTAGAGCTATGGAAGAAAATTGGTGGGGTCCAGCTGGTGAAGTAGGTCCTTGTGGTCCAGATTGTGAATTTTATGTAGATAGGTGAGAAGAATTTGGAAAAGATGATTGGTTGCTTGATGAAAATGATAGATATACTGAAATTTGGAACAATGTTTTTATGGAATTTTATAAAAATCAAGATAAAAGTTTTACACCATTACCAGCTCAAAATGTAGATACTGGTATGGGACTTGAAAGACTTGTTATGATTTTACAATGACAAAAAACTATTTTTGAAACTGATTTGTTTGAATGAATTATAAAAGTTATAGAAAACCAAACTTGATTAAAATATCCTCCTTACACTGTAGATGAAGATAAATTAAATAAGGAAGAAAAATGAATTACAAGAAGATTTAGAATTATTACAGATCATATTAGATGAAGTTTGTTTTTAATTTCAGATGGAGTTTTACCTTCAAATGAATGAAGATGATATGTTCTTAGAAGATTGATAAGAAGAGCATTTTACAATATGTATTTGTTAAATAAAGATATAGATTACAAAAAAACTGTAAAAGAAATATACAAGGCTGTAGAAGAAAAATATGGTCAATTTCGGACAAATTTACAAAATAATGAAACTTTGAGTGATATTATTATCACAGAAATGGAGAAATTTGAAAGAACTATTAGTAAGTGATTAAAGTTATTAGAAGAAATTATAAAAACTATAGAAGATGTAAATTCAGATACTATTGAATGAGAAGTGATATTTAAACTTTATGATACTTATGGTTTTCCATTTGAGCTTACAAAAGAAATTGCAGAAGAAAAAGAACTAAAGGTAGATGAAAAATGATTTAAAAAATATATGCAAGAAGCAAAAAACAAATCAAAAGCTAATGCAAAATGAGTATTTTCAAGATGAATAGATTGGGCAAAATATTTAGACTGAATTAAACCAACTGAATTTGTATGATATGATAATTTAGAGCTTGAAAATCCAAAACTTTTGAAAGAAATAGAGATAGACTGACAAAAAATATATGTTTTTAATAAAACACCTTTTTATGCAGAATGAGGATGACAAACAGCTGATACATGAGAAATAGAGTTGGATGACGGAACAGTGGTAAAGGTGCAAGACGTGAAGAAAGTAGCAGGCGTTTATTTACATTTTGTAGAATAAGATTACTATTGATTAGTTTCTTATTTATATTTATACTCAAAGTGTTATTATTTACGACTTAATTAAACAAAATGAAAAAACAAATTGGTTTAATTGTTGTTATTTGATTATTTTATTCTTTTGTTTCTGCTTCTGATTTCGGATGTTCTTGGAATCATGAAAATTGAAAAATTTATCTAGCTGATAAAGTTGTAAATCTTTCAAATTCTTCTGATACATTAACTTGTGATAAATGGTTAAATGCTATGACTATTAATTCATTAGATTGAAATGATACAATAAATACATTAAAAGCAAATAAAGCTTGAACAATTATAAATTTATGAAATTGAAATGATGTTTTTAATCAAAATGTAGATAAAGGTGCTTTATCTGATATAACTATTGATGGATGAAATGGATATGACAAACTTATTATAAATAAGAAAAAAGAAAGTGTAGTTATAGACTGAAATTGTGCAAAATCTTGTAAAATGTATATAAAAGATAAATGGTGAAGTGCTTGGTGGAAATTTAAAAATGTTACTTTGAAGTCTATTGAAGAAATAGATACCACCGACGGAAATATAAAATTTAATTGAACTAGTAATAATTCACAAGAAAACAAAAATGATAATTTAGAATATAATGTTAGTTATCAAAAAATAGATTTATCTTCTTATAAATATCTGATTCCAGCTTATTTCTGGTCACAAACTTTAAATAAAAAACTCTTAAATCTACCAAATAAAAGTTCTATTATTATAGTAAATCCATCAAATTGAAATTTTTCAAAATCTGAAAGTATTTTTCAAGACATGATAAAAAAAGTACATCAAAAAAATAATCTAGCAATTTGATATATTTATGCAAAATATTGAAAGAGGAGTTTATCAGATGTAGAAAAAGATATAGA
>WFMP01000200.1 GCA_015489035.1 Candidatus Altimarinota bacterium | reverse complement strand
TATCTCATTTTCATATTCACTTACGAGTTTATCCCATTCTGCTCTTGGACCAATTAAGCTTATGTCACCTTTGATGATGTTAAAAACTTGAGGTATCTCATCTATCCTTGTTTTTCTCATCGTTTGCCCAAAAGGAAAGATTCTATCATCATTTTTTACCGCTGTTTTTACATGATTGTTTGAATCGTGCAGATTCATACTTCTAAACTTTATACACTTAAACTCTTTGTTTCCCTGTCCAACTCTTGATTGTTTAAAATATATATCACCGGGACTTTCTTTTTCTATCTTCTTTTTTACAAAAGGTTTGATAATCAAAAAAGCTAAAAGCAACACTATGGCGGCTACGCTATCGATAAGCATCTTTTGAAACCTCTGAAACAAACTCAAACCATGTATATCATCAAGATAATGCAGATCATCATTATCTTCAGGGATATAGCACTTCAAAAGATACTGTTCTAAAAAATGCTCGATACCTATGATTTTTAATGTTGCATGCTTGGCATCAAATTTTAAATTTGTAAGATACTTGATGATCTCATCATTTACTTTTGCTTTTGTGTTGAGGACTATCATAGATGTTTGGCTTTGGATGCTGGCTTCTATGTGAGCTATAAGTTCTTTTGGTTCTTCATCTTTATAGGAGATTTTATTTATGGTAGTGAATTTTTTTTCTAGTCTTTTTAGTTCAAGGTTTGTAAAGGTGTATTTGTCGCCTAGGATTATCATGAAGTCACCCCCTTTTCGGTTTCCGTTGATCTTATTATTTGTTTTGCGGCACTCTCAACAGAAAATTTATCTATTAAAAGCTTTTTAGCGTTTAAGCCCATATTTTTTCTCAAATTTTTATCTAAAAGTTTTCTAGCATTTTCATAAAACAGATTGTCATTTCCATTTACAGAAACAAGCCCTGCATTAAACTCTTCTAAAGTATTTTTCAAATCATTATTGTGGTTAATGCTACCCAATATCGGCATCTCTTGCACCATATAGCCTAAAAGCTTTCCTGGAAAATTATGTGTTTTATGATTTTTATTTAAGGTAAACAGACCTATATCAAATTCTGCTAACATTTGTTTAAATTCATCTTGATTTACTGAAGGCAACAATGTTATATTGTTTATATTTTTTTCTATTATGCTCTTTTGAATCAGTTCGTATTCATCACCTGCACCAACCAAAACAAAGTGAGCTTTCTTCTCATCTTTCATGTTTACAGCAAGTTTTACTATGTTCATCATATCTTGAGCATGCCCCAAATTTCCACCATAAAAATAAACAATTTTATCTTCTAATCCTAATTTTTTTCTATATCTATCGTCACTGTTTTTTGCCATTTTAAGGCTAGCCCAATTATAGAGCACTTCTATTTTTTTATTTGATATGTAATAATTATTAAACCATTCTAAATTTTTAGGAGACATTACTCCTATGGTATCAGCTGTATTATAATTTATCTTTTCAAAAAATTTAAAATATTGTGTTATGAGAGAATTCTCTCGTAAAATTCCATTATCTATAGTCCACTGTGGAAAAAAATCTCGTAAAATCAAGTAAGTTTTTGCTCTCCATAGCTTCTTAAGTTTAGATATAAAAAGGCCAAAAAATATTGACGGAGAATAGCATACGATTAAATCATGAGGATTATTTTTTAAAAAATCTTTGCCGTATTGCCAGGCATAAAAAGAGAGTAAACTTTCATTTACTGCTCTTTTTACTTTAGAAACATTTTTAATTTCACCTGATTTAAAGGTATAGACTTTTACACCATTTAAGACACTGCTTGTCATTTTTTCTTTTTGATTAGAATTTGGAGTAATCACGCTCACTTCATATCCCTGTCTTACAAGTTCACAAGCAAGTTCATGCATCATTTTAGCTGCAACTTTAATGCTGTGAGGCATATAATCATCAACGACAAGCAATATTTTCATATTATATTTTTTTCCATACAACTTTGTTAATATAATCAGTATAAGACAATATAATTCTTAAAACTTTATCAGAAACATTTGACATACTATAGTCAGCTACACTTCGTAAAGTATCATTTGTCTGAGTATCCAATACTTCAAGCGCTTGAAGTATTCTAGTTTTTTCTAATCCAACCATCATCACACTTGCTTCTTCCATCGCCTCTGGTCTTTCGTGTGCTTCTCTTATATTTAATGCACAAAAACTTAAAATAGAAGATTCTTCACTAATGGTTCCACTATCACTAAGTACAGCTTTTGCATCTTTTTGTAACTTCACATAATCATTAAAGCCCATAGGCTTCATTAAAGATATCAGCTTATTAAACTTTATGCCTTTTTCTTCTATTTTATTTTTTGTTCTAGGATGTGTTGAAACTATCACAGGAAGTTTATATATTTCTGCAATAGTATTTAAAGTATCTACCAAATCTAAAAAGTTTTTATCTGAACTTATATTTTCTTCACGATGAGCAGAGACTACAAAGTACTCACCTTTTGTCAAATCTAATTTTGCCACTATATTTGAAGCCTCAATATTAGTTAATTTATTGTTGATAACTTCAAACATAGGAGAACCAGTCTTTATGATTCTATCAGCAGGCAGACCCTCTCTTAAGAGATACTCTCTTGCTATATCACTATATGTCATATTTATATCTGCCGTATGATCCACTATCTTTCTATTTGTCTCTTCTGGAACTCTTTGGTCGAAGCATCTATTTCCGGCTTCCATATGAAAGATAGGTATATGTCTTTTTTTTGCAGGTATCGCACAAAGACAAGAGTTTGTATCACCAAGAATCAATACTGCATCAGGATTTTCTTTTTCCATGACAGGATCAACTGATATGAGAATCTTACCGATAGTTTCGGTAGGACCACTACCAGCTGCATTTAAAAAATAATCAGGCTTTTTAAGATTAAAATCATTAAAAAAGACTTCATTAAGCTCATAATCATAATTTTGTCCAGTATGCACAAGTATATGCTCGATTGCATTTGATGCTTCAAGCTTTGCTATTACCGAAGAGAGTCTTATTATCTCCGGTCTTGTGCCTACTATTGTCATCACTTTTAGTTTTTTTATCATTTTATACCTCTAAAAAGTTTGTATCTGGTTTAGCTGGATCATAATTTTCATTTGCCCAAATAAGTAAAACCATTTCAGTGTCGCCGGTATTTGTAATGTTGTGAGTATATCCTGGTATCATTTCAACAATCTCTAAATCATCCCCACTAACATTATATTGTATTTTATCAGTACCAAATACATCTCTGAGTTCAATCATAGCCTCACCTTTTATAACTAAAAATTTCTCATTTTTAGTATTGTGATAATGATTACCTCTTGTAATACCAGGCTTAGTTGTAGAGATACCCAATTGACCACTATCTATCGTTTTTAGTATTTCATAAAAAGTGCCTCTTGCATCTTTATGACCATTTAGTTTATAGGAAAATTTATTTGTCGGTAAATAACTTAAATAAGTAGCATAAAGAACTCTTTCAAAGCCTGTAGCGATATTTGGAATTAAAAGCGTTTTTCTGCTATCTCGAAACTTATAGAGCAACTCTTCAATCTCGCCTAATGTTTTTTCATATACTCTGCTAACCTCATAGTAAAGTTTACTATTATTTTCACTTACATACAAATGATCGATAAAGGCATGCACCACATCACCAATATATACCAAATTTAGTTTTGTATCGCGGTTATTTACTTGTATCTCTATATCTCTTGTAACATTGTAGCACCAAGTTGCTATTACTGAGTTATAGTTTGGTTTTGACCACTTTCCAAACACATTGGCAAGACGATATATAAAACATGGAACACTATTTTTAATGGAGTATTCTTCTATCGATTTTTCAGCAGCTTCTTTGCTTTTGGAATAATCACTGCCGTTACCAACTTGTGTTGAAGACGAAAAAAGAATAGAAATTTTTCTGTTTTGTTGTTGTATGATGTCAATAATAGTCTTTGTTAAAGTTGTATTACCTTCATAAAACTCTATACTGTCTTTAGGTCTATTGACACCCGCTAAATGAAATATAAAATCTGCTTGACGGATTAGATCATCTAAATGCTCTTTGGTATCATCTCTTGTGTATTTTAAGATTTCGATATGAGGCATCTTTTTTAAAATAACTATTAAGTTTTTTGCTATAAATCCATTTGCCCCTGTTATAAGTACTTTCATCTATATAACTCCAAACTCTTTTAAATCATCTTGAATCTCATGTAACCCTAACAACATCTCTTTTAACTCTTCTTCATTAAGTCTATGCGTATTGTGTGAGTGGTATTCACCTGCTTGAGTTACAACTTCTTCACCATCTTCCATAAACTTACTATAGTTC
>WFMP01000199.1 GCA_015489035.1 Candidatus Altimarinota bacterium | reverse complement strand
TTTTTACCTCATTGATGATTTTATCTCCTAACTAATAATAATGCCCAAAAATGCCCTTCAAAGGCTCTCTCACTTTCGTCTACTCGAATCTCTTGAAAAAAAAGTGAATGTTAAAACTCTCCTACAAGTTTATTTTTTTAAACTGGGCTTGGCTTGAAATGAAATTTCACGCCAAGGTCGGTTTAAAAGAATATGCTTTGTTGAGAGTTTTGGCAATGAGCGACGAACTTTTGCGAAATTCCGAAATTCCGAAATTAAAGAAGTGTGCAAAAATGTAAGTTATTTTAGGGGGTAGAGATATAGATACTCTACAAAGCCCTATAATAGGGAAGATAATTTCAAATTTAAGAAAAAAATAAGTAAAAACAAGAATAATTACACACCATTTACACACCATTTACACACCATTTACACACCATTTACACACCATTTACACACCTACTTACATAAAAATACACTAGATAAAAATATACTAGACAAAAACATACTACTACCCCCCCCCCCCTAAAATGACTTACACTTTTGCACACCATTCTCTACAGCTCCCTTGTTTAGGGGGGTTCAAGGGATAAAAAGTGTGTAAGTAGGTGTGTAAATGGTGTGTAAAAACGAAAAACTAACATCTATTTTTGCACACCAAAAAGATTTTAAGCTCTTATAAAGGTATATTTATATATACTTATATATACACTTTTAACAAGGAGAAAAAAAAATGCTTAACAAAAAAAAGACGAAAATGTCTATTACTATAGAACCAGATTTACTGGAAAGGTTTAATACTCTTGCTAAGAAAAAAGGTTACAATAAATCACGAATAATTCGTAACTATATCCGTAGTTTGTTGGCAACTGAACAGTAACATATTTCAAAAAACAAGATAAGCGATCTCTTTGCCCTTTTTCGCTTGTCTTTAAAAAAGGACATCAAAAATGACAATATCAAAAGCAACAATTATAGATTTCATTAAAAATGAAACTATTTCTCCAAATGAAATTAATTTTTTAGAGTTTATAAAAATTAATTTTTTAGAAAATGAGATTTACTTCGCTTTTAGCATAAATGAAAATTCTTTTTATCGCTATTCAGATGAGTTGAAATTTTGGAAACAAACAAAAATTGAAGAAGTTGAAAAAGAATTTTGGGAGGCATATGTAAAAATTATAAATAAAATGCAAATCTCTAAATCTAGTTTTTATGAAATTTCAAAAATTAAAACAAATTTTATTTTCAATATGACACTTGAACGAATTAAAAAATTTGTTAGAAGTTTTGGTATGTTTATCCAAAAAATGCCTGATGTTGGAACTGCAAAATATATACCTTTACAAAATGGATATATAGATTTAAAAACATTAGACTTTAAACCACTAAATAAAAAAATATATAATAGGTATGTTCTTCCATACAAATATAATAATAATAATAATAATAGTCCATTATTATTTTTAAAATTTATTGAACAGATACAGCCAAATAAAGAACATAGAGAATTTTTATTAGATTGGTTGGCTTATATGCTTATCCCCTCTAATCCTCGCCAAAAGTCTTTATTTATGCTAGGAGCTGGACAGAATGGAAAAGGTGTTTTAACTAGAATAATGATTGCAATTCTAGGCAAAAATAATACAAGTAGTTTAACTATTCCTCAAATATCAGCTGAAACCTATCATATTGCAACTATCGTTAATTCTCTAGTAAATTTTTCTCCTGATAATGATCCAAATGATAAGCTGCATGTTGGAACTTTTAAAGCTATGACTGGAGGAGATACAATTACTGTTAGAAATATTAGGGGAGTACCTTTTGAACTTGATTTTTTAGGAAAATTAGTTTTTAGCGTAAATAAAATGCCTTATTTTTCAAGTAAAGATAGTGCAGTTTTAAGAAGAGTAGAAATTTTACAATTTCCTGTAATCATTGATGATAAAATGAAGATTGAAAATTTAGAAGATAAAATTTTACAAGATGGCGGTAATGAACTATTTATGTTTTTACTAAATAGAGCAAGAAATCTATCAAAATCAAATTTTAAATTTAATGTTCCAAAAAGTATAATAGAATATTCAAGATTATCGATAGAAGAAAACGATAGTGTTTTTGATTTTCTTGAAGAGTTTTTATCAAATATGTTTACTAATCAAAAATGTAAATATAATGAATTATATAGTAAATATAAAGAGCATTGTATAGAAGCCTCCTTTAAGCCACTAAACAAAGTTTCTTTCAAAGAAAATCTTTTAATGCACTCTTTAAAAAGAGATGATGTAAACATTATTTTTACAAGAGATGGTAAAAATGGTAATTTATTTCTTTTTGAAAAATATAAAATAGAAGCTAATTATTCTTTAAATGAAGATGGGGATTTAGTTGATGAAAAGGGTAATCCTATATTTTAAGTATATAGTCCTTTTGCGGACTATATAAGCGATCTCTTTGCTATAACATTGTATCTAAAAAGCGTTTAAAATTAAAGCTTTTAGAGATTTTGTTTAATAAATTTCTTCAAAAAATAGAGGATTAGCACCCCCCTATTTAAAACTACTCATTTAAAACTACCCCTAAACTCATTTAAAACCCCTATTTACGAACTAAACACCCGACAAATGCCCTATCTATGCCCATATAATACCCATTCACACCCACGAAATAACCTAAGCTAGATTATTTTGGTTGAGTTGAGTTGAGTTTTATAGGTTATTTTTGATAATAAGGGTATAATAAGGGCATAGGTAGGGCATAGAAAAGGCATACAAAGG
>WFMP01000198.1 GCA_015489035.1 Candidatus Altimarinota bacterium | reverse complement strand
TATATTTGCTATGTGAAAATGATTTGTAATTTCAAATATTATAGATAAACCATTATACTCTACTGAATACAAAGATTGTACTGCAATTGTTTGAATATGAAAAGATAAAAAAACTTGAGAAAATATTAGTTTTTTAACACATCAATGGCCGGATCGTCTATTTAGAAAAGAAGAAAATACTAAAAATGAATTTACAAATAAAATGGATCTTATTATAAAAAACTTGAAAAATAAGTGTGAAAGCTGAACTATTGATATTACATTATTATGATGAAGAAATGATGATGATTTTGAAAATTATGAAAAAATATTAAATCTTACAAATCAAATAGTTGAACAAAATTTATGATTTTCTTTACAAGTAAGTGCTTGACCATCTCTTTATAATTGAATAACTAATACTTCAAAAAATATAATTGTTGATACAAAAAACAGAAGAATTTTATTATTTAAAGAATATACCGAACCAAGTGAGAATACAGATTTTCATATAAAAGAAACAAAAAAAGTTTTACAAAATTTATTACAAATAGATGATAATGAATATATAAAAAAACGAACAAAAGCAATTTTGAATAATGAAACTATAAACAATATTTCAATATCATATATTAAAAAACTTATAGAAGATTTAGATCCTGAAATATTTAACTATTTTGATGAATCTAAAATTAAAAAAGAAATTATACCTATATTATTAAAACAAATAATGAGTTCTAAAGATAAAACTTTGATATTTACAAATAAATGAAAAAAATTGAAAATCACATTATTAAGTAATAATTGATTAACAAAACTCAAAACAGAATTATATAATTAGTTTTTAAAAGTATTTAAAATTTCAACAATTTTTTTTCTAGTACTTCCTTGAATTTCAGGAAGTTTATCTTTGTTTTGTCTTTTAAGTTTATTTAGTTCAGGTATTTCTTCTTTTATATCAATTCCAAATTGTCAGTATTTTCCTTGTAAATGTCTTACTAATTTTTTTGTTGCAATAGGCTTTCAGTCTATAATTTCATCAATCAAATTATTATCAATGATATATTTCAAAACTTCAGCAAGTAAAATAGGATAAACTGTTGTTTGAAAATAATCTTCTATATTTTTTGTATCTTTCAAAGTTTCATAGCTAAAAGCTCATAAAAACAACTTTTTAGCTTCTCATTTTTTAATAAATTCTATAACTTTTGGAATTCAAGTAGAATAAACAACTCATTTTCTTAAAGCTCATTTTTCGTAAAATGGATATCATTGTTTTATTCTTTGAAATCTTTTTTCTACCATAGATGTGTCATCTCAAAGTAGTTTTAGATAAGCCGAAATAAAAGTTTTTACATCTTTTTCTTTATCAAAAAGTTCTCCTGCAATAGTCATAGGCATCATTTTACTAATCAAAGGTATTTTGTTTTCCAAAACTATATTTTCAAAAATCACAGCAGAAGATTCTTCCATTTCTACATAATTTGCATCTTGAGTTTTATTAAAATTTAATTCTACATTTTTAAATTTTGTGATATGCTTTTCTATTTCATGAGCTATAAGTTTTATAATATGATAGATTGTATATTCTTTATCTATCAATTGTAATTTCTCAAAATTTACAGATACAGAATTTCTATTTTCAATAGTTATTTCTTGATTAAATTTAATTCAAAAAATTTTACTATAAATTTCCAAAACTAACTTAAATATTTTTTTAGCTTGCTCTGCTGAAAGTTTTTTATTTAAAATATCTTTTTTTTCTATTTTAGGTCAGATTGATTGATAAGTTTCATTCATATTTGATACAGATAAATCTTTATTTTCTACATATCCCCACAACTTAAATAAAAAATTTGACATTAATGATTTTTCTTCCACATTTAATCATGCTTTATTACATTTATTATTATGATAAAGAGAGAAAACTTTTACATATATTTTTTCAGTCCATTCAGGTTTTGTAAGTAAACTTTCTCAATATAAAATAGTATTAT
This sequence comes from Candidatus Altimarinota bacterium, assembly GCA_015489035.1. Classification (GTDB taxonomy): domain Bacteria; phylum Patescibacteriota; class Gracilibacteria; order Absconditabacterales; family Absconditicoccaceae; genus S009-33. The sequence continues at coordinate 678 of WFMP01000198.1, read as the reverse complement.
ATTTTTCTAAATTTTGTAAGGCTTGATTTTTGATCTCTTCCATTCAAGTCGTGTCTTTTCAAGATTTTTCTATTTCAAAAATAAGTCCAGATTTCACATAATTCAAATAATTTATAGTATTTTCAATATTATTAAAAAATAATTGTCATTGTAAATCATTTTTTTGTATTTCTCTTTTTATGTTTATTAATTCTTTTATAAGTAGATCAAATTTATCATTTCAATGATTTAAAATATATTCTACTGAAACAATTCCAAATTCTTTCTTTTTATATCATAAAAAATCAAAAAATATACTTGTATTTATTCAGTCTTTATACTTAAATAGTCATCATTTTAAAATAGGATATAATTCTTTTAATTTTTGATATTTATTAATTAAGTCTTTATTTGACTTTTCTATTCAATTTTCAGATATTTTCATTATAGTATCTATAATTTGTAAACTAACTTCAATATAATGAAAAATATAAATTTGTCAATCCTAATAAATATTAAAAAATATAGTGTATGTTTTGTATGTTATAAACATTGGAATAATAAAATTTTTCATAGATGAATGTTTCCTTCTTTTTCTAGTAAAATAGAGAATATAGCAAAAGATAAAAAAACTTTAGAAATAAAAATAAAAGAGAATAATAAAAATCTAAAAAAACTTTATAAAGATAAAAAAAATAC